>JAITES010000250.1 GCA_031281925.1 Treponema sp.
GCAGGGTACGCCAATCCCCTTCGATAAGGCCCCGGTAACCGTTGGCAATTCCCACAATGTCCATGCCGTAACGATCATGGGCCGCCCGGCATACCCCCCGGATGGCCGCATTAAGCCCCGGACAGTCCCCTCCGGCGGTGAGGATTCCAAAAGTCCTGGTAGCGCTCTTGCGAATGTTGATCATACACAAGCCGCCTCCCCGCGGCATATAGTAAGGTCTTCCTTAAGCCCGCGACCTAAGAATACATAAAAAAGTATAGTTAAGTTTGATACAAAAAAACAGATGCGGCGGTTTCCGGCCTTAGCCCTTCACGGCTCCGGCCATCATGCCCTTTACCAGCTTGTCCTGTCCGAATATATAGAGAAGGATGATCGGAAGGGACGCCAACACCAGGAGGGCCATGATGAGGGGTACATCCATGGTATACTGCCCCTGGTATTGCCACACCGAGAGAGGGAGGGTGAAGTTTTTCGGGCTCTGGGTAAGCACCATCACAAAACTGAATTCATTCCAGATAACTACGCCGTTGTAGATTGCAAGGGTAGCCAGGCCGGAACGGGAAAGGGGAAGAATCACCTTGAAGAAGGTGCTGAATTTCCCGCAGCCGTCAATCTCCGCGGCCTCTTCCATTTCCCTGCTTATCCCGCCCATGAAGGCTGTGAGCACAAAGACCGAGAGGGGGAGATTAAAAGCCACATAAGGGCCGAAAAGGGCGTAAAGATGATCGTAAAACCCAAGACGTATCGCCATACCGAACACGGGGATAAGGGTAATGTGAATGGGAATTGACATGGCGGCCACGATGAGGGAAAAAATCGGCTTATTGAGTTTAAATTTCATTCGTGAGAGGGGATAAGCCGCAAAAGCGGACACAATGAGAAGAATGGCAAGGGAAACTGCCAGTACAATTACACTGTTAAGCAGATAATTGAGGAATTCCCCCCGCATCACCGCGGAATAATTATGAAGGCTGAATTTTTCGGGAAGCCTAAAGAGGCTGCCCCGCAGGAACTCTCCCTGGCTCTTTACCGAAATCGTGATGAGGTAGTAGAAGGGAGCGCCGGCTATGATGAGCCAGAACACGGCGAAGACAAGGGCAACAATCCAGAAAACCGAAAAACGCCTGCGCCTCCGGAGTAAACCAGCCATACCTATACCTCCGTCTTCCTGTTAAGAGTTGAAACAACGATAAGCGCAACGAGGGTAATAAGGATAAACATCCCGCAGGCAACCGTAGCCCCGTAGCCCATGTTGAATTTGACAAACGAAGTTTTATACATCATTGTCGCCATGAGTTCCGTGGCAACACCCGGGCCGCCGCCGGTCATGACAAAAATTAGATCGAAGTATTTAAGCGATCCGATGATGGACAGGGTCATCCCCGACACGATTGTCGGACGCAGAAGGGGCAGCGACACCCGCCAAAAATACTGTCCGCGGCTCGCTCCGTCTATGCTTGCAGCCTCGTATAATTCAACAGGAATAGTACCGTATGCGGCAAGGTAGAGTACCATGTAAAAGGGAATGTACTGCCAGCAGATAACGCCGATTACCGCAAAGAGGGCGACCCTGGGATTTCCCAAAAGATCGACCGCCTTGCCTCCGAGCGCCTTGGATGCCGAAGCTATAAGCCCGTAGTTTGCGTCCAAAGCATACTTGAACAGGAGCCCGATGGCCACCGAAGAGATAAGGTAGGGCAAAAACCAGATCACCTTGAAGATCATTCCCTTCCGTTCGGTTATATCGAGAAAGGTGGCAAGCGCCATGGCAAAGGGCACCTGAAACAGGAGGGAGAGAAACATGATGATCACGTTATTGCGGAAAGCCTGCCAAAAATTGGCATCAGCGACAAGCTGTCTCCAGTTTTCAAGGCCGGTAAAAACTCTTCTGGAACTCATTCCGTTCCAGCGGACTGTGCTGATGATAAAAGAATCAACTATCGGATAGGCAATAAAGACAAGAAGGAAGAAAAGAGCCGGGAAAAGGAATACTGCCGCCGCGAACCGTGTCTGGCGCTGCCGTACTTCCCTAAGACCAATAGATTTGCTCAATGTCCCGGACATTTTCTTCCTCCCGTAAAGCATAAACTTAAAGCATGAAACGGTTCCGGAGCGGAGTTTCCCTCCGCAACGCGGAACCGCCTGCCCTTAGTTGTTTCTGCGGTACTCCTGCTGAGCCGCCTCAAGCCGTTTTGCAGCCTCTTCCGAAGTTAATGTAAGCCCGAAAATTTCCTGAGAGGTTGTCTTGTGGACTTCCGCGACTTCCGGGGAGAGAGACTGATCGTACCAGAGCTGCATATCCGGCGCAGCCTGAACCTGGGCAAAGAGTTCGGCCAGGATAGGATTATCCAGCTTGACATCCTTGAGGGGCGGGATATTTCCTCCATCCAGCCGCTTCTTTACCGCGATATCATCGGTCAGGTAGGTGATCATCTTAAACGCCCAGTCGGGGTTTTTGCAGGTACCGGATACATGGTAGAAGTTGTCTCCTACTGTCCCGATAACCGTATTGGGATTCCCCTTGCCGCCGGGGATGGTGGGGAACTTGAAGATACCCAATTTCTTGTAGAATTCGGGAGATTCCGTCAATGCGGAAGAGTTGAACCAGCTCCCCATGATGTGCATGGCCGCATCTTCATTGTACAGGAGCATACGGCTCTGTCCAGAATCTTCATCAAGCCCGTTGAAGCCTTCGTTAAAGTATCCTTTCTTTACCCAGTCCTGGATCTTGTTGCCCGCATAGATAAAGGCCGGATCTTCAAAGCTTCCCGAACCGTCCACCGCCTTGATGAAGGGCTCGGTCCCGCCCTGGCGGGTAGCCAGGAACATAAAGAACATGGAACCTGTCCACTGGGTTTTGTTCGCCAGGGAGAAGGGTTTTACCCCGTTCTTGAGCAGGGTATCACAGGCAGCCTCAAGTTCGGGCAGGGTAGTGGGAACCTTGATGTTATACCTGGCGAAAATTTCCTTGTTGTAGAATACGGTACACACCGACACATTCTGAATCGGAACACCCCAGATCTTGTTCTGCCATGTGGCCTGGGCGATGGCAGCGTCAAGGAATTTGGCCTTGTAGTTGCCTGCATTCATGTAGGAAGTCAGATCGATGATATTCCCCGATTTTGCATACTCGTACATGGGCCCGCCCGACCAGGAGAAGTAGATATCCGGCAGCTGCCTGGAAGCCATGGCCACCGCCAGTTTCTGCTTGTACGAATCGTTGGCCAGGACGTTAAGATTAACTTTAACGCCGGGATTGTCCGCCATGAAACGGTTTGCCGAATCAGCGAAAATCGACAGGCCCGGTTCGGTGCTCTGGGCATGCATAAACTCCAGGGTAACGCCGCCTGCCGCTCCGCCTGACTTCTGCCCGCCTGCGAATACCA
>JAITES010000034.1 GCA_031281925.1 Treponema sp.
GATAGCGGTTTCAACTATGAGGCGATTGAGGAGGAGCGGAATGAATTTGAACTCCTCTTTGACATTGCCAGAACCTTTGACAGACATGTAGAGCTGCGGGAGGCTTTGGGGCCTCTCCTGAGTCTCCTGGAGACCCGGGCCGGCCTTACCAGGGGCATGGTAACCCTTTTGGATCGGGGGACAGGCTTGCTCCGGATTGAAGAGGCCCACGGCCTCAGTCCGGAAGAGAAGCAGCGGGGCGTTTACCGCCTGGGAGAGGGTCTTGTGGGCAGGGTTTTTGAGTCCGGCGCCCCGGTTTCCGTTTCCGATCTTTCCCGGGAGACACGTTTTCTCAACAGGGCAAAGAACCGCACTATCAAAGATATGGAAGGTCTCTCCTATTACTGTGTTCCCATCAGGACATCGGGGAGTACGGCAATCGCTTCCCGCGGAAATGTCATCGGTACTCTGAGCGCGGAACGGCGCATTGAAGAGGGCAATAAAGAAAGCAGAATGTCCAAAGACCGCTCTCTCCTGGAAAAAGCGGCGTCGATCATTGCCGATTCGGCCAAGCTGCGTGAAAGGATAATGGAAGAACAATTCCGTCTCCGGCAGCAGGACAGCGAAGGGAACTTCTCCCGGCAGGGAAAGGAGTCCCTCTCAAGCGGGGGAAGAATAGCCCCGGGCAGCGAGATTATCGGTTCCGATAAGGCCATGAGGGAAGTCTACGATATGCTCGGCCAGGTAGCGCCCAGCGACGCCTCGGTTCTCATAACCGGCGAAAGCGGAACGGGCAAGGAACTGGTGGCTGCGGAGTGCCACCGTCTCTCCCGCCGGGCCGGAGCGGCCCTCATCAAGATTAACTGCGCCGCGTTGCCCGAATCGATCATAGAAAGTGAACTTTTTGGGCATGAAAAGGGGGCCTTTACCGGCGCTGTCAGGGAGAGAAAAGGCCGTTTCGAGCTTGCCCACAGGGGAACGATATTCCTGGACGAAATCGGGGAACTGCCGCTCCAGATCCAGGTTAAAATCCTCCGTGTGCTTCAGGAACGGGAACTGGAACGGGTAGGGGGAAGCGAAACGCTCAAGGTTGATGTCCGTCTCATTGCGGCTACCAACCGGAACCTTGAGGCCGAGGTCAAGGCGGGCCGTTTCCGGGAGGATCTCTACTACCGTCTCAACGTTTTCCCCCTGCATATTCCCCCTCTCCGGGAACGGAAGAGCGACATCATGCTCCTGGCCGATTACTTTGCGGAAAAATATGCCGAACGGAACGGCAAACGTATAAAACGGATTTCAAGCCCCGCCATCGATCTTTTGACAAGCTATTCCTGGCCCGGTAATGTACGGGAACTGGAAAACTGTATCGAAAGGGCCGTGATCCTCTCCAATGACCAGGTTATTCACTCATACAACCTCCCCCCGAGCCTTCAGTCCGCCGTGTCAACCAATACGGAGCCTATCACTACCCTTGATGCGGCTCTCTCCCGGCTGGAGAAGGAACTTATCATTGAGGCGATGAAGATAGCCGATGGAAACATGGCTGCCGCGGCCAAAAATCTTGGCATCACCGAACGGCAAATGGGGCTCCGCGTCCATCACTACGGCATCAACCGGAAACTCTACCGTACAACAAAAATGTAGTTTGCCCTCTATATTCCTACGTCAATGTAGGAATTCAATAAAAAATAATAACCCCGAAGTAGAATCAGACCTTCGGTCTGTGTCGAAGAAGTAAAGATAAAAGGGAAGTTTTCTTATAAAAAACTTATTTGCCTTATTCTTTACGGTGAATTTTTGAGTATTCCTGTGGTTCGTGGTTAAATTTCTTCAAATCTTAGCAACTTGGCACTGTTCTTGCTAATAAAAATATATATACAACTCATAAGGAGGACAGAAAAGTGCACAAGAAATTGTTTATTTTGGCAGTGCTGATTTTGTGCGTAGGGGTAGTCAGCCTCTTCGCTCAGGAAAGCATTGAATCCCTGGGATTTTCCCTGGACGTGGTATGGCTCTTTATCGGATCCATACTGGTCTTTATCATGCAGGCCGGTTTCGCCCTGGTAGAGACGGGACTTACCCGTGCGAAGAATGCCACCAATATCACCATGAAGAACGTGATGGATTTCTGTTTCGGCGCCATAGTATATTGGGCCCTGGGATGGGGATTCATGTACGGAAAGGACGCTCTGGGAGGCCTTATCGGAAGCAGCGAATTCTTCCACAGTCCCATGGAACTGAATATAGATAATGGGAACTTCTTTAAGAGTTGGTTCTTCCAGGTAGTGTTTGCCGCTACTGCAGCGACCATTGTGTCGGGCGCCATGGCGGAACGGACCAGGTTCAAGTCTTATCTTATCTATACCTGCTTTATTTCGGCCTTTATCTATCCGATTTCCGGTCACTGGGTTTGGGGTGGCGGATGGCTTGCGGAATTGGGTTTCCATGATTTTGCCGGTTCCACGGTAGTCCACTCCGTGGGAGGCTGGGCGGCTTTTATGGGCGCCATTGTTCTCGGCCCCCGGATCGGCAAGTACGTGAAAGGCGCGGACGGTCAGATAACGGTTAAGGCCTTCCCCGGGCACAACATTCCCTATGCGGCCCTGGGTGTTCTTCTGCTCTTTTTCGGATGGTTCGGCTTTAACGGTGCTTCGACGGGGATAGCCACCGTGGGCGAAGGCGGGATCTGGAGCGGTCTTAACGTTGCCCGGGTCTGTGTAACTACAACTTTGGCAGCTTCGGCCGGAGCGGTAGCGGCTCTTATCTTCTCCTGGATCTGGTTCAAAAAACCGGACGCTTCGATGACACTTAACGGACTTTTAGCCGGCCTCGTGGGCATTACCGCCCCCTGCGCGGTTGTTTCTGCGGGAGCCTCCATTGTTATCGGCCTTATCGCCGGCGTACTGGTAGTTCTTTCAGTAGAGTTTATAGACAAGGTACTCAAGGTTGACGATCCTGTCGGCGCGGTTTCGGTTCACTGCGTATGCGGTATTTTCGGAACCATTGCTGTCGGTATCTGGGCCAATGCTCCCGAAGACGGTGTGGTCGGCCTGCTCCACGGCGGCGGGGCCGCTCAACTCGGCAAACAGCTTATCGGTATCCTGTCGGTTGGTGCCTGGGCCGCTATAATGAGCTTCATCCT
>JAITES010000131.1 GCA_031281925.1 Treponema sp.
CCTATCTCAAGAACTTCCCCGCCGGGTTCATTATTCCCGGCGGTGGTGTTGGGGCAGGCGAGAAAACAAAGGGCCGCCAGAGCGATAAACAGAAGCGGCGCCATTATTCTTTTTTGTATCACTATGTAACTCCTTTCATTTAGAAAAAGGTCCGCGAATTACGCGAATTGACGCTAATATATCCGAATAATTTTTCCGGATAATTCGCGAAAATTAGCGCTCATTCGCGGACTCCTGGTTTTACTTCTTCTTCGACCTCGCGGTTAAAAAATTCTTCATTAAGATTATTTACCGCAAAGGCGAATAAGGCGAATAAGGCGAATAAGGTTTTGTTCAGAAAAAATCCGCAGATACAGGCAAACTGGCGTCGCCTGCGTCCGCGGAAATCCGTGGAAAAAAATCCTTATTTCACTTCGATGAATTTAAGTGTCACGGCAAATTTACCACCAGTGACATAATCAAGATCGACCTGGAATTTGGAGAAACCCGTTCCATCGGCATGCCGGATGATGTACACCTGGTTTGTGGGTGAATAGCTCAGGCCCCCGGGTGTCCCCACCTGCCCCATGCCTATCTGGCTATAGAACGCCTTCTTATCAAAGTTAAAGTACTTATACGAAGCCATATTACTCGGATCTATAGCATTCAATCCAAACGCCGTAGTATCTGTAAGCCCATTGGTTCCAGCACCGGCGGGTCCTTCGGGGAAGCCAAAGAAAGTCATAATATTCATGTTCACCTCCCTTGCTGATGAACTCGCCCCTGATCCGAACATAAAATACCTGGTAACGTCTTTTGTATAGGGCGCATACACGGCATTGGATCCGCTAAAATCCGTGACCCTGTCGCCGAGCTTTACATCATCAAAATCAGTCTTGTTGGTAAACCAAACTCTGGCATCCCCTGCAGAACCTTTGGCATCCGCGGTAGATCCGCTGTTGGTATAAATAAAGAGTAAGGCGGAAGAATGTTTTTCTATGGCGATGTCCCATTCCGTGGTAGCCGCCTTTGACGCGTCAACTTCTGTCCCGGTGGAAAGGGAATAATATTTTAGCCCGGTGGCTGTAGCGAAGGACAGATCCGCAAGTTCATGCAGAACCGGATCATCCTCTTCCGTTATCGGCCTTATTACCTGGGCGTCGGACTTTACCGCGTCGAAGAGTTCTCCTTCCAGGGCGGCGCCGGCGTTCCAGTCGATGGTGTAGATCTCGTCTCCCAGTTCAACGGAATCCCAGGTTTTGCCGGTGGCGCGGTCTGCAAGAGCGGCTATGGCGACAGTATCAGTACCTGTCCATGCCTGTCCGCCTGAGGTAAAGAGGCTCAGGGTTCCGGCTCCGCCGTTTACAGCGGCCTCGCCCCAGGCCAGTGTGGTTCTTGTGGTTAAATCATCGTAGACAGTTACGAAGATTTTGCTTGTTCCCCCGGGAACGTTTGTTACCTTGATTACGGAAGTTTCCGTATTGGGTCCCGAACTTGTCGTCGGGCAGCCTGTCAGGGCAAAAGAAAAAATCAGGAAGATCCCGATTAATCCAAAGAAAAGATTCCTTTTCATACTGTGCTCCTTATAAAAAATATTTAAGACCAAGAGTAAGGGACTGCGCGGTGGCAGGCCCCAGAGAATCGGTTTCTCCGGTCAGGTTATTGATTGCCGTATAGACCTTAAAATGAGTT
Organism: Treponema sp.; assembly: GCA_031281925.1. Classification (GTDB taxonomy): domain Bacteria; phylum Spirochaetota; class Spirochaetia; order Treponematales; family Breznakiellaceae; genus JAIRNJ01. Next base: position 1,672 of record JAITES010000131.1, read on the forward strand.
CCCAGATTTATCGAAAAATAAAAGTCCAGGATAAAGCGGCTTTCGTAAGATGAATCATCCGGGTAGAGGGGAGAGAAGAACCTTCCCCCCAGCCATGTATTGATCCCTGTCTTCTTGTGATCCAGCCCCAGTTTCATTTTGACCGTATGGGCGGGCTGCAGGTGCAGCTGCGCCCCTTCGGTCCTGTCATAGGCAAAAAGCCAGCTGTAACCCGCCGAGAAAAACCCGTGCGTAAAAATGGTTAAACGCCCTTCGGCGTCCGTTCCCGTCCGTAATGAGCGGGAAATGTTTCCTGTCCTGTATACCTCCATTCCGCGTTCAACTTCGTGTTGATCGATATAAGCGATCTCGTTAAAGAGTTCGCTGTAGTACACATTTATTTGTCCAAAGAAGAGATCCTGTTTTGTATATTCCAAAGCCATGTTGAAGCCCAGGGCGTATTCGGGCTGTAAGTCCGGATTCCCCTTTACCAGGGGGTGGCCGGGGGTGATGGTGTCGTCTTTTACCAGGTAGAGATCGTTAAAGTCGGGCGCCCGGTAGCCAAGACCTGTTCCGGCAAGAAGCCGGAAGCCCCGCGGCAGGTGATACATGGAAGAGATCTTCGGCGCGGCCGCAAAACCGAACTGGGAATTCCGCTCTACGCGCAGTCCTCCCAGAACGGAATACACTTCCTCCCGGAACCGTTCCGCCTGGATAAAGAGGGCTTCCTTGTCCACCCCGGCAAAAGTTCCTTCGTTGTGGAGGTTGTATTTATCCATGGAGTTGTAGGCGCCCTCCAGGCCCGCGGTAAAAAGCCAGTTTTCTATGCCGTCGTATTCCCCCTGGGCCTCCAGCGCGATGAGGTTTTCGTTTTCGTGATTCTCTCCGGCAGCCCATTCGTCGATAAGGGCCGAATAGGTATCCTTGTCCCGCTGGTAGTAGTTGTCGTAGAGACGGAGGGTCAGCATTGTCCGGCTAAAGGGAACAAGGGCCGCCTCAACATAGCCGTCCGCACGGATATAATCCGACCGGATAAGGCTTCCGCGGGAATTGGTTAGTTCATCACTGCGCATGGGCATGAAGGAACCGCCGAAACGGAGTTCCGCGCTGTCTCCCAGGGGAATAAGCGAGTCAAGACCTGCCTTCCCGCGGTAGTATGCGGGCAGAATGGATCTGCTCTTCCCTTCGGCATAGTAAAAATCCGCGCGGGACGCGTCGATGCTCAGGGAATTCCGGGTGATGCCGAGGGGAAAGCCAAAGGAAACGGTAAGATTCTGTTCCCGGAAGGGGTTAAAATCGTCAAAGGGATTGGGCTTTGAGGGTGTTTCAGGATCGTCGTATGCCAGCATGAAGCCGTTTGAAATCCCGGCGGAGAGGGAGATTTTATCCCCCGGCTTTTTGGTGATGATATTGATCACCCCGCCGATGCCGTCGGAACCGTAGACGGCGGACTGGGGGCCCCGGACAATTTCGATCCGTTCCACGTTGCCCAGGGGCATGGTTTCCCCGTTGAGACGCTGGGCGACCCGGCCTACAAGCCGCCTGCCGTCCACAAGGAAAAGGATACGCCCCTCCCCCATCCCCTGCATCTGGATATAATCCCCCATGGCATTGCTCGTATACATAAGGCCGTACTCGTTCAGTACCTCGCTGACTGTGGAAGCGGAAGAATTTTCTATTTCGGCAGCGCTTATGATCTCTGTAACTACAGGGCTGTCGCTGAGGCGTTTTTCCGTCCGGGTACCGGTAACGGTGATCCCTTCAGTCTCCAGGAATATGTCTTCGTAGAGATCTTCCTCCAGAATATCTTCCTCCCGGACATCTTCTTCCGTTCCGGCTTCCTCCCCCATGACGGGCAAGACGGGAAGAAGGCACAGGCAGAAAAGAAACCGGCACAGGGAATTTGTGAAGAACCGCAAAGAATGCCTCCATTTTCAATAATGTTCAGTTTTTATAACAATGTTATTTCCAGTAACAATATTAGCTGAAGCTAACATACGATGAATATAATGTCAAGTGAATTTGTAAGCTTTATAAAACAAAGTAAGATAAATAAAACACTTGACAAAATCTTTATTTTTGTCTATACCAAATTTGTCCCAAAACCAATTGACTATGCGCAAAAGCGCATGGTTTTGGAGCAAGTTCTTGCAGGGGTGCTGTTATGATTCTTTCAAAAATTCTATTTATGGCCGGAGGCTTTCTGTTCCTTGCACTGGGCATCGCCGGCGTCATCCTTCCAATACTGCCCACCACACCCTTTCTGCTGGGAGCCGCGTTTTGTTTTATGAAGAGTTCCGGGAGGCTCTACCGCTGGCTCATGAACCACAAATATTTCGGTCCCCGGATCAAGAGGATCAGGGAAGCGGGGCTTACGCTGAGGGAAAAGATCAGTATCTATGCGCTGGTGTTTGCAATGCTCCTGCCGGTGATCATCCTCACTTCCTCCCTGCACCTGCGGATCTTCCTTATTGTACTGCTTGCGGTCAAGGCCTTTGTGTTTATAAGGATAAAAACGGCGCGATCAGGTGCGGTTCAGGCGGAAACGGTTCAGGGCGAGAGGGGAGAAGCGGAAAACACAGATGTTAAATAAGCGCATCCTTGCTCTCTCTCCCGAGTGGTTCAGAGATTCCGTAAAAATCGTTGTTTTCAACTGGATTGCCATGCTCTGCAATGCCGCCGCCCTCTTTTCCATCTGCCGGTTCATTCAGGCTGTTTTCCGGTCCCTGGGCCGTGTACACGGGTTTTCCGCGGGGGAAGTCCGGCCCGTCCCGGCGGAGGTTTCCGGGGATCTTTGGCTCAGCCTCGCCATTGCCCTGATCACCGCGGCGCTCTCCCTGGGAATCCGCATCTTCTGCACCCTCGGCTCCGCGGACGCCGCATTTCTCGCCGGGGAGAGGGTCAAGGGGAGGCTCCGGGAAAAGATCTTCACAAAACTGGTTTCCCTGGGGCCAGCCTATTCCGCCCATGTTTCCACCGCTTCCGCGGTGCAGCTTTCCGGGGAAGGGACGGATCAGATGGAAGGCTACCTGGGCCGCTACGTTCCCCAGCTTTTTTACAGCATCCTTGCCCCCCTCACCCTTTTTGGGATTCTTTCCTTTATCAGTTTCAGGACGGCTCTCATCCTGTTCCTCTGCGTTCCCCTTATCCCCCTGTCCATTGTCATGGTTCAGAAGATTGCCAAAAAGATTCTGGCCAAATACTGGTCGAAGTATACCGGTTTGGGGGATTCCTTTCTGGAAAACCTCCAGGGTCTGACCACCCTTCAAATCTACGGGGATGACGGGAACAGGCACGAAGTAATGAACCGCCGCGCGGAAGAATTCCGCAAGGCGACCATGAGGGTTCTCGTGATGCAGATGAACAGCATCACCGTGATGGATGTCGTTGCCTGGGGGGGAACCGCGCTTTCCATCATCCTGGGCCTTGCAGAATTGGGGGCCGGAAACATAGATCCGGGGGAAGCTCTGTTCATCATCCTTATCGGATCGGAATTTTTTATTCCCATGAGGATTTTGGGCTCCTTTTTTCATACGGCCATGAACAGCGCTGCTGCCGGAGAAAAAATATTCAGCCTGCTTGACTCTCAGGCCGCCGGGGCGGCCCTGGCAAGCCCTTCCCTACAGAACGGAGCCGCAGGTGCGCAGGCCCCTGAGGCAGCCTCTATAATCCCTTCCTTACAGAACAGGGCCGCAGATTCGCAGGCCGCGGGCTCCTGTTCGCAGACCGGTAAAACAATATGCATCTCAAACCTTTCTTTTGCCTGGGAAAAGAACCGGCCTGTCCTGAGAAACATCAATCTGGAAATAGCTCCGGGTACTTTTTTTGCCCTGACCGGCGAAAGCGGCTCCGGCAAGAGTACTCTTGCGGCAATCCTTTCCGGTCAGGCTCCCTGGTACGAGGGAAGCGCCTCCATCGGCGGGGCCGAAATTTCCCGGACTCCCCTGAATGAACTGAGGGAAACTTTTACCCTGCTGCGGCATAACAGTTACCTTTTTGCGGGAAGCATCCGGGATAACCTCTCAATGGCAAAATCCGGCCTGGGGGACGATGAAATGCTGGCCGTTCTGGAACAGCTTGGGCTTGGGGAATTCCTTGCGGAACGGGAGGGACTTGAAACCCGGATAAGCGAAGGAGCGGCGAATATTTCCGGCGGACAGCGGCAGCGCCTGGCCGCGGCCCGGGCACTGCTCCACGATACGGATCTCTATATTTTTGACGAAGCCGCTTCCAATGTGGATACGGAAAGCGGAGAGGCCATTATGGCCGCGGCCGTGGCCCTGGCGAAAAAGAAGAAGACGGTGATCCTCATCACCCACCGGCTGGCCGACGCCCGGAAGGCGGAGCGGATCGCCGTGCTGGATCACGGAAGCCTCATCTCTCTGGGCTCCCACGAAGATCTAATCCGGGAAGGCGGAATCTATGAAAGAATGTACACACAACAGCGGGATCTGGAATCCTTTGCCTAGAAGGATGCTGGCCCTTGTCCGGCCCCTGGCCCACATCATGATCCTGTCGATCCTGGCGGGAACCCTCTCCAGTCTGACGGCCATCGCCATTCCGATCCTGGGAGCCTATGCCCTGCTGGATGTCATGGGACTTGAAAAACTCAAAGTTACAGTCATCCCCCTTTTGGCCCTTCTTGTCCTTGCCCGGGGGCTTCTCCGCTACGGAGAACAGTTAAGCGGCCACTACATTGCCTTCAGGCTCCTGGCCCTTATCCGGGACAAGGTTTTTGGAGCGCTGCGCAGACTTGCCCCGGCAAAACTGGAAGGCAGGGAAAAGGGGAACCTTATTTCGATCATCTCCTCGGACATTGAACTGCTGGAAGTGTTTTATGCCCATACCATCGCCCCGGTTGCCATTGCGGCCCTGACAGGGGCGGCGGTTTTTCTCTACTGCGCCTCATTTCACGTCCTCTGCGGCCTCATCCTGCTTGCAGGCTATATACTGGTTATCTTCATCATCCCCCGCCTGACAGGGCCCGGAAACAGGAAGCTGGGACAATTCTGCAGGAATGAAGCGGGGGCCCTGAACACCCTGATGCTGGATAACCTCCGCGGGCTGGGGGAAATTATCCGCTACGGCCGTGAAGAAGAGCGGATGGCCCTGTACCGTGAAAAAAGCGCTGCTCTGGCAGGGTCAATGCGGAAACTCCGGCGCAGGGAGGGCTTAAACCGGGCACTGACCGATGCGGCTATCCTCCTCACCGCGCTGGCAAGCCTCTGCGCCGGCTTCTGGCTTTGGCAGAAGGGCCTTGTGAATCCCGGCGGCATCGTCCTGACGCTGATTGCGACCCTTTCGAGTTTTGGCCCTGCGGCGGCGCTGGGAGCGCTTTCCGGAACACTGGTACACACCTTTGCCGCGGCGGAACGGGTCTTCTCCATCCTGGACGAGTCTCCCGCAGTGGAGGAAACCGCTTCCGGAAGCAGCGCCCTCTACGGCGAGATCCGGGCGGAAAACCTCATCTTCTCCTATCCCGGCGGAGAAGAGATTATACGGGATCTCTCCTTGCAGGTCCCACCGGCCCGGATTCTGGGAATCCGCGGAAAAAGCGGCTGCGGAAAATCAACCTTGCTCAAACTGATTATGCGTTTTTGGGATCCCCAAAGGGGAATTCTCTCGATAAACGGAAAGGATCTCCGCAGCCTGGACACGCCTTCCCTGCGGCGCCTCCAGGGTTATGTTACCCAGGACACAGACCTCTTCCAGACCAGCATCGCGGAGAACATAAGGATAGGCCGGAAAGACGCAAGCCGCGAAGAAATAATCGCCGCCGCACAGAAGGCTTCGCTCCACGATTTTGTGATGACCCTGCCCAGGGGCTACGACACGGAACTGGGAGAACTGGGGGATACCCTGAGCAGCGGGGAGAGGCAGCGGATAGGACTCGCCCGGGCCTTCCTCCACGACGGGGATATTCTGCTCCTGGATGAACCCACCAGCAACCTGGACAGCCTCAATGAAGGCATCATCCTGAAATCCGTGAGGGAACAGGCAGGGCAAAAGATCATCATCCTGGTTTCCCACCGCCTTTCCACTCTGGGAATAGCGGATACACGTTTATCGATGGATCAGGGGAAACTCATCTCTTAGTGAGCCTGAAATCGCCTTAAAAAACCGGGGTCATCCCGGACTATCTCAAGCAGGCGGCGGGAGGCTCCTTCCGGCTTGTTTCTGCCGTTTTCCCATGCTTCTACCGTTTTGGGGGAAACCCCCAGCGAACCGGCAAACATTGCCTGGCTTAATCCGGTTCTTTGGCGTATCCGCTTGATGTCATTGTGGTTGAAAGTATCCACCGGCTTTATAGTCAGGCGAGTTTTTCGCGCACGGATTTTGCCCT
>JAITES010000158.1 GCA_031281925.1 Treponema sp.
CGTATAGAGACTGAAGCCTCATCTCCCTGGGAATACCGGAACAGGATGCAGTTCCACACGGTGCGGCAGGATCATGTCCGGGCTCGTCCCCCTTCCGGAAAATCCATACTTCCCCGCAGCGTTTCCCTTCTGGGCCTCAAGGCCCGCAAAAGTGTGGAAATTGTCTCCCTGGACGATTGCCCCATTGCCGATCCCCTGATCCGGAAGGCTCTTAAAAACCGGGAAGGCATAAAAGCGCCGCCTGATAAAGACCGTTTTACCGTCTATGCCCGGAACGGGCTTCTTCTCTGTGAAGGGGGAACAAGCCGGGGCAAAACCGCCCTTCTCGGCAGGGAAATAGGCGTTGACGCGGGAGTTTTCTTCCAGAGTAACGGGGAAATGCTTGAAAAACTGTGCAAAGATATTCTTGAAACTACAGAACAGGCTGAAAAAGACCTTCCCGCGGCGGATATTTTCTGCGGGGTGGGAACCTTTTCGCTCTTTCTCGCCGGACTGTTTCCCCGTATAGAACTGGTGGAGATAAACAGGCAGGCCCTCTCTCTTGCGCGGGAGAATCTTCGTTTTGCCTCCGGGGAAAGGGAATTCTTTGCCCTGAGTGACCAGGCCTGGGCGAAACAGGCTGAAAAACCGTACGGCTTTATTGTCGCAGATCCCCCGAGGGAAGGTTTTTCTCCGGGACTGCTGGCCTGGTTCTGTGAAAAGGGCCCTCCCCGGCTGGTCTATGTGTCCTGCGATGCGGCTACACTGGCCAGGGATGCGGGGGCATTGAAAAAGGGAGGCTATACGCTTCATTCACTGAAACTTTTTGATTTTTATCCTCAGACAGCCCATATTGAAAGTATGGCTGTTTTTATCAGGGAATAGAGACTAGTGAAATATGGAATAAAACGGATTTTTTCAGGGATTTTCCTGTTGTTTCTCTGCCTGAATCTTGGAGCGCAGGCAGGGGACGGAGGAGAAGCTGCGGCAAAACCGCTCTGGCGGCAGGCAATGGGCGGGGTGATGATCGGGATCCCCACGGTGCAGGCCCAGTCCATCGTAGTGGTTCTGGACAGCGGAAATATCAAGGCATATTCGGCCCAGGGGAAACCGCTCTGGGCTTTTTTCGCACGGGGCAGGCTTTCTCCCTATGTGTCACGTTCTCCGGAAGGTACAAGCTATATATCCAGAACCAGCGGCGCCTTTATTGCGGTGAACCGTTCCGGCAGAGAACTGTGGCGCGTCAATCCCGGCGGCCCCCTGGTTTCTCCTGCGATCTGCGGCTGGGACGGGAGGATCTTCATCCCCACAGAGCGGCGGATAAGCTGTTTTACCGCCTCCGGGCAGAGGCTCTGGCAGCTTACCCTGGACAATTCCCTCTCCCTTCCCCTCAAACCGGATCAGAAAGGCGGTCTTATAGCGGCTTTGGGAAACAGGACTTTCCTTTCGGTAGATCCTTTCGGCTTTTCGACAGCGTACAGCCTCAGGGATGATCCTGCGGAGATTCTCTCCCTGCCCCCCGTAAAAAACAGGGGCAGCTACCGTTTTTTGGTTCTCTATAAAAACACCCAGGCGGAAATCATCGATCCTGATGCGGAAAGCGGGAGACCCTATACCCTGCCCCGGCTTCCCGGCCCGCCTCTGGCCGCGGCCAGCCGCATGAACAGGGCCGCCGCATTGCTGGAAGACGGAACGGTTCTGCTTGTCTCGGGAGATGACGGAAGTTTTCTCTGGACAGGAGAAAGCCATCGCCGAAGGAACGGCGAAGACAGGGCCTCGGTACTCTACGACGAGCGGGGAATATATGTGCTCAGCAGGAGCGGGGCCAGCGGTTTTACCGAAGACGGAAGGAGGCTCTGGCTGATACGGCTCGACGGGGCCGCCGGAATCCCCGCCTTTGACGACGAAGGGCTTCTCTATTCCGGGGGAAGCGACTGGATTCTCAACGCATACAGGCTGGAAAACCGTGTCAGGAGGGGGCGGCAGTCCCTCTACGGCTCCATGAGCGAAGGCCGCTACGGTACCGGAGACCCTCCCCCCTCGCCCTGGGCCTCGTACTATTACCGTTTTGAAGAGGGAGAACTCAAGGCCCGTTTCGCGGAAATCGATAACGCCGTGAAAAAAGGCTCTCTGGGAACCAACGAACTTGCCTATACCGCCTACCTCATGGAGGTGATAGGCGCGGGCATGGACCAGCCCGGAGCGTCGAGGCTCCACCCTCCGGTTCAGCCTGCCTACAGGGCTCAGGCTCTTGAACTCCTGGGAAGCATCGGTTCCAGGGAAACCCTGCCTTTTCTGGCGGATATCTTTAGCCGGGAGAGCGATCCTGTCGTCAGGGCCCGCAGCGCCCGGGCTGTCGGGGCTATCGGCATCGATCCTGAAGGCCTTGCCATGAGGGCCTTTATGCAATCGATCTACAAGGCCCGGGAGGATGATCAGGTGCTCATGGCCCTGTGTTCCGCCATCGGCGCCCTCTGCCGTTTTTCAGGCCCTCCCCTAAGCGACACGGGGATACGGCTTCTCAATTCCCTCTCCGCGGGAGACAGACCCAGGCCGGTTCAGGCCCAGGCCCGCCGGGAACTGAAAAGCCTCAGGTGACAGCATAACGAGGATTTATAATTTGAGTCTTTTTCATCTATGATGTATGATATACTATGATCGAGCGAAGGAGCTGAAGAAATGGCAGAAAGAAACAAGTATTCGGGGCTGTTCCAAAACTTCATATATATTTTCTTTTTCGTTGCAGGTCTTGCCTTTGCCCAGGTGGATCAGGCGGAACTGGAGAGGAATCAGGCTCCGGTGGTCTTTATCAACTATGAAGGCCCCCAGTCCCGGATCGAAACCAGGGCCCAGATACGGAGTATCGGCTATGGCCTGGGACTCTCCGCACTCAACGGCCGGACCGGGGCCGGAAACCGTTACTTTGTGATCCATTCGGTTTCCCCAAAGGACGGCGATAAACTCGATTCTGATATTTTCGGACTGGGAGTAGACACGGGGGTGGATCACATCAGGAACCTGAGAACCATCATTCAGGGTTATCTTGAGGGAGCCTACAACTATTCCCCCGAAGATGCGGCCCTGCTTGCACGATACGTGACCATCTACAACGCGGTATACCGGGGGAACTGGGATTACTTCGGCGGCCGTTACAAACAGGCGGTCGTGGGCTATCTTAGCCCTGAAAAAGCCGGTATTTCGATACGTTTCGATGAATGGCCGGGCCAGACACTCATGCTCATTCCCCTCGGCCCCGGCGGCGCCGGTTCCCTGAGCGCGGTCAATACATCTTCACTTTCGGACTCTTCGGTGGTGGAGGAGATGCGGCGGCAGGAAGACCGGGGTATCGAAGACCGTAAGGAGATGGTTGACCTCAAGGAGAGGGAAGCCTCGGAAGCCGAACAGCGTGCCCAGGTTCAGCGGGAAGCCATACGGGAAGAAGAGCGCCGCATTACCGAAGAACGCTCCCAGGTCAATCAGGAGCGGAATCAGACCGCCAGGGAGCGGGAGGAAACCCGGCAGGAACTTGCCCAGGGAACGATAAGCCCCGAGCAGGCCGAAGCCAGAAATGAAGAAATCGACCGGCGGGAACAGGCAGCCGAAGAAAAATCCCAGGAACTTGACAAGAGGGAAGAGAACCTTGCCGGGCAGAGGGAAGAGGCCAGACAAACCGAGGAATTTGCGGAACAGAAGAGTGAAGAGGCCCAGCAGGAACGGGAAGAGATAGCCCAGGATCAGCAGGAGATCATCATTGAAGAAGCTTCACGGCCCCAGACCGCGGAAGCCGGTATTCTGGGCGGCAGGATCGAGGTTCAGGGAAGTTCCGTGGGGAGGCTCCTCAGCCTCCAGCCCGGTTCGGGGGCGGAGCTTAAACGTTCACCGCTTGATACGGTAAACCTGAGAACGGTGGTGATGCTGGACGGCAAGATTCTTGCCATTGCCGGTGAAAACAAGGGGAACGGGGCGATCAGGCTTATTGAGATAAACGGCAGCAGTCTTGAGATGGCCAAACAGGGCGACACCGACATTCTGGAGGGAAGCCCCCTCTGGGTAAATGGAAACGATCTCTATGCCATTGCCCTGAACAGGGAAGGCGGATCCCAAAGCCTCTATCTGGCCCGTTTCGATACCGGCCTCAAACAACTGGCACGGTCAACGATAACGGTAAATCCCTTTGCCTCGGTGATCTTCCAGGGAGAATACCTGGCCACCCAGCGAACGGACGGTTCACCCCTCCTGCTCAAGTCCTCTGATCTGAGCGAATACAAATGAACCGCCTCGCCCTAAAGCTCCCCGAACCGGTGAGCGGACTTTTGGGTATTAGACCCCACTGCGAATAGGCTTAGCCGCCGTAGATGTGATTCAGGCTGTGGAGAAGATCCAGGGCTTTTTCCTTGCACTTCCCGCAGCCGGTGCCTATCTTGGTGGCCGCCTGAAGATCCTCCCAGGTACGGGCCCCGTTTTGGTATGCGTGTTCAATATCCTTGTCGGTAATTGAAAGGCATGAGCAGATCTCCGTAGCGGCTTCCTTGAGCATCCCTTCCCGGCCTGTTTTGGAAAGATAGTCGTCAATCGCCGCCCGGAGTGCCTTGTCTCCCAGCACGGAACAGTGGATCTTGTTTTCGGGGAGGCCTCCCAGTTTCTGTACCAGATCCTCAGGCCTGATATTGTATGCGTCCCGGATATTCATGCCCTTGATCGTCTCCGAGAGCATGCTTGTGGAAGCAATGGCGCTGGCGCAGCCGTAGGTCTTCCAGCGTACATCGCTGATAACATCATCATCGATCTTGAGGAGCATCAGCATCTGATCCCCGCATTTGATATTCCCCGTGAGCCCCTTGGCATTGTAGGGAAAGACCGACTCATCCCCGAATATGACATTCCTGGGATTGGTAAAGTGGTCTTTTACCGTATCTGAATATAACCAGTCCTTCATAAGCATAATTAACCTCGTTCTCCCGTAAAAGTCACGCGCTGAGCGTTGACATGGCCCGCAGCTTCTCGATGATGGGCGGCAGGCTTTCGATGATATAATCTACATCTTCTTCCGAAATTCCCCAACCTAGGCTGAAACGGATCGAGCCGTGGGCCAGTTCAGGGCCCGCGCCGATAGCCAGCAGCACATGGGACGGGTCAAGGCTTCCCGAAGCGCAGGCCGAACCCGTGGAGGCTTCGATCCCCGCCAGATCCATGGAGAGGAGTATCGCCTCCCCTTCCGCTCCGGGAAAAGAAACATTCAGGGTGTTGGGAAGTACATCCACAGGGTGTCCGTTTATCTTGATGTTGGGAATCTTTTCCAGAAGACCGTCCCTAAGCCGGTTACGGAGGAGACGGAGCCTTGCGCCGTAGGCGTCTACCTGGCCCAGGGCTATTTCCGCAGCCTTGCCGAAACCCAGAATCCCCAGATTGTTGTAGGTGCCCGCCCGGATTCCGTCTTCCTGATGCCCTCCGTGGATAAGGGGGGAAATGGGCGCGCCTTTCCTGATATACAGTGCGCCGACACCTTTGGGCCCGTAGATCTTGTGGGCCGACATGGTCAAATAGTCGATCCCTAAATCCCGGACATTCACCGGTATTTTACCTACCGCCTGTACGGCATCGGAATGTATCCACGCTCCGGCAGCCTTGGCCAGCCGGGTAATCTCCTTGAGGTCTTCAATGGTGCCAATCTCGTTATTGGCCATCATCACCGACACAAAGAGGGTTTTGGGGCCAAGAGCGGCCTTAAATGCGTCCATATCGAGTTTGCCGTATTGATCCACCGGAATAAAGTGAACCTTGAAGCCCAGACTTTCCGCATCCTTGCCTGAATTAAGCACACAGGGATGCTCTATGGCGCTGGTGATAAATTCATTCCGCCCTTCCTTAAAGGCCGCTCCGTTTTTGTCTGCGGCCAGCCGTTCCATGGTGCGGAACACCGTATTGTTCGACTCCGAGCCTCCCGAGGTGAATATTACCGTCCCGGAAGCGTCCTTGAGGTTTCCACCGGCATAGACGCCAAGCAATTTGCCTACCGCCCGCCGTGCTTCCTCCACCCGCGCGTGAGCATAGCGGCCCGAGGCGTGCATGCTGGAAGCGTTCCCATAGGTATCGAAGTCTTCAATCATTGAGGCTTTTACCTCGGGATTAAGGGGTGTGGTCGCATTATAATCAACATAAATCCGTTTTTCGGACATTTTTTTCTCCATGTTCTCTTACCTTATTATTGAATAAAAGCCGAAATCTTACAAGAAGTGTAAGCCTTTCCATACAATAATAATCATCTTTATTATCAAAGTCAATTCATATTTTGACTATATGATTAATAGGATTTATAGTGAAGATCCGACCGATTCGGGTCGGTCCATAGAGTAACCGGCTTTATGTGACAGACGCCTATTCCTCTGGCAAGCGGAGGCCTTTTGAGGGTATACTGTAACCTGCACATGGAAAAAAACACACGCGTTGAAGAAGCGCTAAAAGTTTTGGATACGATGATTCTTTCCGCATCCGGCTGGCGCGGGGTTTTTGCGGAGACCGGGGATGAGGAAAGCAGGGAACCCGGGGTTTCCGGGCCGCATCTCCTTGTTGCGGCGGCCGCGGCGCGGGTATTTGAGGCATATCTTGAAGAGAAAAATGACTCTCCCCGCCCTGAGGGGGGCATGGACCCGCCTGCGAATCAAAACGCCGGGGCGCTCATCGTTCTGGGTTTCGATACCCGGCCTACAGGCCCTGCCCTTGCGGAAGCCATGCGGAAGAGCCTTAGCTGCGAGCTGCGTTTCCTGGGAGTTTCCGCGGCCCCCGAAATCATGGCCTATACCCGGCTTCTTGCGGAAAAAGAGGGTAAAAGGCCCATCGGCTTCATCTATATCTCGGCAAGCCACAACCCTGTGGGGCATAACGGCATCAAATTTGGCCTTGCGGACGGCGGAGTTATTCCGGGAACGGAAAACGCCAAACTTGCGGGCCGTCTTGCCGGAGCGCTTGAGGCCCTGTTTTCCACAGGAGGGATCCCCCTCAAGCCGGAAATCGCCTCAGGAGAGATGAGGGGAGAAGACTCAAGCCGGACAGCGGCGCTGAAAACGGAAGCCCTGAAGGCTTATATGGATTTTACCTGTACTGTAGCCGGAGGAGAGCCCGTCATTGAAGAGTTGAAGAGGGAGATCAAAAGGAGACCCTTGGGTATTGTCGCCGATTTTAACGGCTCGGCGAGAACCTGTTCCATCGACCGGGATTTTCTCAGGCCGCTGGGGATACGCTTCAGGGCCATCAATGATACACCGGGCCTCATAGTCCACAAAATAGTGCCCGAGGGGGAATCCCTGGAGCCATGCAGGCTTTTTCTGGAAGAGTGCGGCCGCGAAGACCCGGCCTTTGTCCTCGGTTATGTGCCCGATTGTGATGGAGACCGGGGAAACCTGGTGATCCGGGATGGGGAGAAGGCGCGGGCACTCGAAGCCCAGGAAGTTTTTGCCCTGGCCCTTATTGCGGAACTGGCCCATCTGGTCTATACAGGAGAACTCCGTTACGACAACAGCGGGAACGCGCTCGACAAGGCGGCGGTGGCGGTAAACGATCCCACTTCGCTCAGAATAGACCGGATTGCCAGAGCCTTTGATGTGTCTGTTTTCCGGGCCGAGGTGGGGGAAGCCAATGTAGTGGGACTGGCACGCCTTCTGCGCACACAGGGTTACAAGGTACGGATACTGGGGGAAGGCTCCAACGGGGGGAATATCACCCACCCGGCGGCGGTACGGGATCCGCTCAACACGATCCTCTCCCTGGTAAAGCTTCTCTCTTTACGGGGGGACGGAAACAGGCAGGGCCTCTTTGAAATCTGGTGCAATCTTTCCGATCAGACGGAACTCTACCATCACGACTTCAGCCTTGCGGATATTCTCGCCAGCCTTCCGGCCTTTGTCACCACGGGTGCGGCGGCTCCGGAAGCTCAGCTCCGGGTAAAGACAGCGGATCACGGCGTTTTGAAGGAAAAGTACCAGAGGATATTCCTCCGGGACTGGGAAGAGAAGAAAGATGAATTGAAGGGACGCTACGGCATTGCAGGATGGGAAGCGGCGGCCTATAGTGGTATGGAAGAAAAGAGGCGCCTTGCCCATTTTGGAGAAGCAGGCAGGGGCGGCCTCAAGATCTATTTTTTGAATTGTGATGATTTTCCGGTGGCCTCAATATGGATGCGCGGCTCCGCCACGGAACCGGTATTCAGAGTCATGGCGGATGCGGAAGGCAGTGATCCCCGGCTTGAACGGGAACTCATAGAATGGCAGCGAAAAATGGTACAAGAAGCGGAAGGAGTATAACATGGGTATCCGGGGTGAAATATTTTCCACCAAAATCGCATTACCGAAGAGAACCTATTTCTTTAACGTCAAGGAAAACCGGCTGGGAGACCTCTATCTCAACATCGTGGAGAGCAAAAACAAGGAAACCGGGGGGTTTGACCGCCAGTCGGTGATTCTTTTTGCCGAAGATCTCCCCGAATTCCTGCGGGGTTTTGACGAATCCCTCAAGGTTCTGGAAAAAAATGTACGGGAAAAGAACAAGCAAGTACTCGTAAAAAAAAGCCGCCCAGAGCGCCCGACTGAGGCTTCCGGCGAAAAAAAACCACAGCGCAAGCCGCGGGTGGTTAGAAGGGCAAAGCAAGACTGACGATCCTGTTCCAAAACTGAAGTTTGGAAACAGCCTCCAATGTCCTGCGCCTTTTACAGATACCGGAAACTCATGCGCTGAATGGGGGAAGGCCCGTAGATGCGGATTTTTTCGTAGTGGGCCTTGGTAGGGTAACCCTTGTGGCTTTCGTAGCCGTACTGGGGGTAGAGCCAGGAATAGCGGAGCATGAGCCTGTCCCGGCAGGTTTTGGCGAGGATCGAGGCGGCCATAACCGCGGGGATTTGGGCGTCAGCCTTGACCATGGTTTGACAGGGGACGGGAAGCGCAGGCGCCCTGTTGCCGTCCACGATGATACTGAGCTTCGAAGACTCGACGGCAGGGTTCTGCAGCATGAGGGCTTCAAAGGCGCGTTCCATGGCGAGAAGACTTGCCTTGAGTATATTGATCCTGTCGATTTCCACATTGGAAGCCCAGCCCACACCCCAGGCAAAGGCCTTTTCCATGATCAGGATACGGGCCTCTTCCCGCCGGGATTCGGAGAGTTTTTTTGAATCGTTAAGCGTTTCTGTGGGAAAATCCGGAGGCAGAACCGCGGCAGCGGCGCAGACAGGCCCTGCCAGAGGACCCCGGCCCGCCTCGTCAATGCCGCAGACAAGTTCCATAGACCACCCTACAGTTTCTCGTTGATTAGCCTCAACACCTCATGAAGTTCCTGATCCTGGGCATAGTACCTGTTCTCCAGTTCCTCATCCGTAAGGCCCACAAGTTCGTGACTCATATAGTGTATCCAGTAACTCTCATCGTTTACGGAAAGCTCGTGTTTGCGGCACC
The DNA here is from genome assembly GCA_031281925.1 of Treponema sp. Lineage (GTDB taxonomy): Bacteria > Spirochaetota > Spirochaetia > Treponematales > Breznakiellaceae > JAIRNJ01. The sequence goes on from JAITES010000158.1 coordinate 9,418, forward strand.
AGTAATCCGGCTGGATCGGCAGTTGTTCCTCCCGGTCGTAAAAGTATTTGTAATCATGCACCGCCACCTTAAGATCCCGCCGGGGAATGCCCTT
>JAITES010000188.1 GCA_031281925.1 Treponema sp.
CGGATCTGGATGCCCCCCGTTTCCATGCCCCCATCGGCATTGATATTGGGAGCGATACGCCTGCGGAAATTGCCGTCAGCATTGCTGCACAGTTAATTAAAGTGCGGAGCAGGTTTATCGCCTGATCTGGAAAGCAGCAGAATCCCTGCGGCGAGGAGGAAGGGAAACACTATTGCGGCAAGGATGCCGGTTTTGAAGCCGGTTCCGCTCATCACCATGCCGACAAGGCCGGGGCCAATGGAGCAGCCTGCGTCCCCCGCAAGGGCCAGCAGCGCAAACATCGCCGTTCCTCCCAGCGGAAAAACCCTGGCGGCCATGCTGAAGGTACCGGGCCACATAATTCCTACGCTGAGACCGCAGAGGGCGCAGCCTGAAAGGGAGAGCAGGGGCCAGGGGGAAAACACGGTTATAAGGTAACTTACCATGCAGAGAACGGAAGACAGTAACAGTATCCTTTCAAGTTTAACTTCCTCTGTTCTGGTTCCAAAGTATACCCGGGAAAGGCCCATGAGTACGGCAAAGGCGCAGGGGCCCAGGAGATCTCCGGTGGTTTTGCTTACCCGTAGCCCTGCCTCCGCAAAGAAGGAAGCCCACTGGCACATAGCCTGTTCCGAGGCGCCCGCGCAGACCATCATCAGCACCAGGAGAAAAAACATTCTCTTTGTCAAAAGTTTTCTGACGGGAATGGCGGAAGCCTCTCCCTCGATCAGGTGCCGTATGGGTACTACCGCAAACAGGAAGAAGTTTCCCAGGGGCAGAAGCGCCCAGAGCATGGGAAGATAGCGCCAGTGTTCAATGCCGATAAGGGCAAAAAAAACGCTCGACAGTAACACTACCGCCACGAAACCCCAGCAGTAGAATGAGTGCAAAAGGCTCATGGCGGCGCTTTTATTGGAAGCGGGAAGCGCCTCCACGATGGGGCTGACGATAACCTCAAGGAGGCCGCCGCCTATAGCATAGACAGCCACCGCAATAACAAGGCCGTAGAAGGGTTCGCTCATGAGGAAGGGAAGAAAACCCAGCAGAAACAGGCCTGCCGCGCAGAAAGCCTGGGCCGCCAGCGCTGCCGCCCGGTAGCCGATCCGGTCAACAAAGCGAACTGCCGCCAGATCGACCAGAAGCTGTATGGCAAAATTCATCGACACGAGGAGAGCCAGGGACGGGAGTCCGATGCCGAAAACCCGGTGAAAGGTTACAAACAACAGGGGCCCCAGATTGTTTACAATGGCCTGGCTGCCATAACCCAGATAGCAGGCCGCCAGGGTAGAACGGAAAGAAAGCTTCACGCCGCACCTCTTTAATTCGAAGAGTTTCCTATTCTATCAGCAAAAGAGTAAAGGGTGAATATGCCCTGAGCCTGTTTGCCGGAGCCTGTTTAGTCTATTTTTCTTGCCTTTTCCCCGGAATTTTGCGATATTTGAAAACAAAAACATTACAAATAAAGGCGGAAGTATGTCGGACCAAAGCGTAGTGCCTATAGATCAGATATTGCCACATAAATTGCCCCTGGTGGCCCTGATGGGCCGTCCTATTTTCCCGGGGATCTTTACGCCGATCATGATCGGCAACCCGGCGGATGTAAAGGTTGTGGAAGAAGCGGTTGCGGGGAACGGGCTCATAGGCCTCGTGATGCTTCTCAACGAAACCGAGACTCCCGGTATCGGCGATCTTTACTCGGTGGGAACCGCCGCGAAGATTGTCAAGAAGATCAACTTGCCCGACGGCGGGGTGAATATTTTCATTTCTACCCTGAAGCGTTTCGCGGTGCGCAAGTCCCTGCACGACCAGAATCCCATTGTTGCCGCGGTGGAGTACCTTGAGGACGAGGAGGACGACACCAGCGAAGTAAAGGCTCTGACCAGGGCGCTGATCAGCGAGATGAAGCAGATTTCCGAGAACAATCCCCTCTTTTCCGAGGAGATGCGGCTCAACATGATAAATATCGACCATCCGGGGAAGATTGCGGACTTTATCGCCAGTATTCTCAATATCGACAAGGCGGAACAGCAGAAGATCCTTGAAATTCTCAATGTTCGCAAGCGTATGGAGCAGGTGCTGGTCTTTATCAAAAAAGAACAGGAACTTCTGCGGATTCAGAAGCGGATTCAGAAGGAAATCAACGAAAAAATCGAAAAAAGTCAGCGGGATTACTTCCTTAAAGAGGAACTCAAGGCGATCAAGACCGAACTGGGGATGGTTACCGACGCAAAAAGTTCCGATTACCAGAAATTCAGGGAGAAATTCGACGCTTTTCACTTTGAAGGCGAGGTAAAAGAGGCAGTTGATCAGGAACTGGAGAAATTCAACATCATGGAGCCCAATTCTCCTGAGTATGTGGTAACCCGCAACTATCTTGACCTTATCGCGAGTCTGCCCTGGATGGAGAGTGAGCCTGAACACTTCGACCTTTCCAGAGCCCAGGAGATTCTGGAGGCGGATCACTACGGGCTTAAAGATGTAAAGGAGAGGATTGTCGAGTATCTGGCGGTGAGGAAGCTGCGGAACGATACCAAAGGTTCTATTATCTGCCTTGTGGGGCCGCCGGGAGTGGGGAAGACGAGCGTGGGCCGTTCCATTGCCCGCTCCCTGGGGAAGGAATTTTTCCGTTTCTCCGTGGGCGGCATGAGGGACGAGGCGGAGATCAAGGGCCATCGCCGCACCTATATCGGCGCCCTGCCGGGGAAGATCATCCAGGGGCTCAAGATCGTTAAAACCCGCGATCCGGTGTTCATGATCGACGAAATCGACAAGATGGGGGCTTCCTACCAGGGCGATCCCGCATCCGCCCTCCTTGAGGTGCTTGACCCGGAGCAGAACACTTCCTTCCGGGATCATTACCTGGATCTGCCTTTCGACATTTCCCATATCTTTTTTATCGTTACCGCCAACACTCTGGATACGATTCCGCCGCCGCTCATCGACCGGATGGAGATTATCCAGCTTCCCGGCTACATTGATACGGAAAAACTCGAAATAGCCAAACGCTACCTGGTGCCCAAGAGTCTTGAAAAGAACGGGCTCAAGAAAGGTCAGGTGAAGTACACCAAGGACAGCCTCCTTCACATTGCCAACGGCTATGCGCGGGAAGCGGGGGTACGGAATTTTGAAAAGAACCTGGACAAGATCCACCGGAAGCTGGCGAAGCAGATCATAGAGAAGGATGAAGAAGCAAAGAAGAAGACTCAGGCCGAAGCGGGCCAGGAGGATTCCGCCGCTTCTGCAAAGGCCAAACTGAAATTCGATCTTGACAAAAAGGCTATCGAAAAGCACCTGGGTAAACCCATTTTCCCCGAAGAGGATGTAAAAAAAGCCGACCGTCCGGGGATGAGCGTGGGGCTTGCCTGGACAAGCATGGGCGGCGATACCCTGGTGATTGAGGCTACCTCGGTGCCCGGCAAGGAAGGTTTTACCCTCACGGGCAAGATGGGAGACGTGATGAAGGAGAGCGCGGCCATTGCCATGACGGTGGCCCGCAAACTTGGCACGGAGCGCTACAACATAGGGCTTGACTGGTTCGAGAAGAACCACATTCACCTCCATATTCCCGAAGGGGCAACCCCCAAGGACGGCCCTTCCGCGGGGATCACCATGGCTACCGCCCTCCTCAGCCTGATGCGGGGAAAAATCATCAGTTCCAGCCTCGTCATGACCGGGGAGTTGAGTCTGACAGGCCAGGTATTGCCAATCGGGGGCCTCAAGGAGAAGACCATTGCCGCACGGCGGAACAAGGCCAGACATATCATCATCCCCAAACAAAATGTCCGGGATCTCGACGATATTCCCGACTATGTGAAGAAGGGCATAGAATTCCATCCGGTGGAACGTTTTGACGAGGTGCTGGCGCTGGCACTGCCGAATTGAACGATGTATGAGCATCCGAAACTGAGAGCTTTTACCGCCAGCCTGGACGCCCTCTTCGATGAGGCGGACAACTTTCTGGAGGAACGCTGGGGCGGCGCCTTTGCCCTGCATCCCAACAGACCCGAACGCGGGACTACCGGCAATCCGGCCATGGACGGCCTCTTTGAGATTATCCCCGACTTTACCCCCGGCATAGGGAGCGAAAAAGGGAGAGGCTACCTGGTTTCTTTCCGTGCCGCCACCCTGGAACGGATCCCCCCGGAACAGTTTGAATTTCTTATGGAAGAAACCGCGGCCTTCATCAAACGGAAACTCCCCGCCTACTTTCCCGGCCGCAGCCTGGAACTTGTCCGTGACGGCAAACGCTTCAAAATAACCGGCGACTTTTCTTTAGGTGCTGCCTGATACGAAGAA
>JAITES010000204.1 GCA_031281925.1 Treponema sp.
CGGTTGATTGCTGCTGGCCCCTGGCAAAGACGAAACCACAGCACAGACCAACCATGATCAATACAGATACCGCTCTTTTCATTGTTTTCCTCCTGGAACTGGAATTTAATGAAGGGTAACTCCCTTCGTACATTAACGTTATTATAAGAGGCAAATTTTTCATCTGTCAAGAGAAAAAAAGAAAAAAATTTCGCTTCGCTCGTCCTCCGGTGTATCATTTTTTATAAAAATCGGGGGCCGGAATAACGAGTTATGTGACATCATACCGAAATATGCCGTCATATACCCTGATTTTGTTACAAAACATTTTCCCTGTTCTCCCAAAAGGGTATATCATCACATGAACGTTAATGTATATAAGCCGGACATGAGGCCTGGCAGGCGCATCCCCCTCAGGGATATTGCAGCGCAAGCCGGGTATGCCATCAACACCGTATCACGGCACTGAAAGACAGGGACGATGTTTCGCCCAATGCGAGGACGCGTATATGGGAAACTGCGCTGATAAGCAGGTGGCGAAGCTTACGCCTTCACCGCTTTAGCCAGGGAGCGGCCGGCTTCTTCAAGTTTGGTAAATTCTTCCGGGCCGGGGTAGCCTGCCCACTCAATGGATTCCATGTTTTCGCACCTGAGGGCTTCAATGGCGGCGTCATATTCTTTTTTTGCGCCTCCTACCCAGCCCCAGGAGCCGATACGGAGTACTTTCTTGCCGAATACGTGCTTCCGCCGGAAGATGTCCAGCACATAGGCCATGGGGGGGAACATAGCGTATTCATAGGTGGGCATGGCGAAAACAAGGCCCGAACTTTTCCATGCATCCGCCAGAATCCATGATACATCCTCGTTGGGAACCTGATGTATGCTGTAGGGGACTCCTTCCTGTTCTATGCCGCGGAGTACCGCGTCAAGCCCTGCCTTGGTATTGCCGTACATGGAACCCCAGACGACGGCAATGCTTTTTTCAGCAGGTCCCTTGGCCCAGGCAGCGTATTTTAAATAGAGGTCGATGATTTTTTTTGGTTCTTTTCGCCAGATAATGCCGTGGCTCGGGGCTACGCAGTTGATTGTGAACCCTGCAAACTTCTGTACTGCCTTTTCCACAAAGACGGAGAAGGATGAAACGATGTTTGAATAGTACCGGAGGGTTTCGGCCTCGAAGCTTTGAAGCTCAATGTCGCTGAATTCATCGTCGAAGACCCGTCCTCCCAGGGAACCGAAAGAACCGAAGGCGTCACAGGAGAAGAGGCTTCCCGACTGTGCATCCCAGGTCATCATGGTTTCGGGCCAGTGGACATTGGGTGTCTCATGGAAACTGAGAACTCTACCGCCTCCCAGATCCAGAGTGTCCCCGTCTTTTACTGCCCTCAGGCCGGTTTCGATTTTATAGAACGTTTTGACCAGATTGATACCTTTGGCGGTGGAGATAATCTCGGCCCCGGGGTTTTTCTCGTGAAATTCGCGGAGCCAGCCTGTATGATCCGGCTCAAGATGGTTGAGGATGAGGTAGTCGAAACCGGAAAAATCCATGCCGATTGAGTCAAGTTCCGCTCCGATTTGGGCAGGAGCCTCGGTCCAGTCCCGAAAAAGGTCGATGAGGGCGATTTTTTCACCTTTAACTACGTATGAATTAAGGGAAACACCCTGGGGAATGGGCCAGATGCCTTCAAAAAGATCGGATGTATGTATATCTGCATGGAGACAATAGAGAGAATCTGAGATGAACTGTGCTTTCATAATACCTGTTTACAACCGGATCTACCGTTTAAGAACCGAAACAACGCGCTCCAACACCTTTTTCCGGTCTAAAGGCTTAACAATATAACTCTTGGCGCCCATAAGAAGGGATTTTTTAACCACATCCTCTTTTCCCAATGCGCTCACCATAATTACAACGGCATCTTTGTCAAATTCCAATATTTTTTCCAGTGCAGTAACCCCGTCCATTACCGGCATGGTAATATCCATCGTTACGAGGTCTATATTTGGGTACAATTCTTTGTATTTTTCGACACCTTGGGCTCCATCTCCGGCAGTTCCTGCCAACTCAAAACCCTCAGAAGTAAAAATCTGCCCCAGTTGCTTTGCGATGAACATGGAATCATCAACTACCAACACCCGGTACGAGCCCCCTTCCGGCTTTATGCCCTCAGGCGGTTTTTCGTTAAGGTTGGGCATATCACTCTTTGCTGTCATGCGGTACGCTCCTCTCTTCTTCTTAAATCGTAGTCTTTTGATCAAGGTAAGTCAAGTCATTGCCTAATAAAATAGGCATGATTTCATCATAGAAGCCGTTGCAAGACGGTTTCTCCGCAGCCTCGTTTCGATTAGGATAATAGGATGATTAATCAAGCACCCCATAGAAGAATTATATCACAATGAAGCCTCTTTTACTAGCTCCGATGGCGGAACTAAGTCACCGGGCCCTGAGGGAATTAATCGAAAGTTTTGGCGGCTGTGATGAGTATTTTACCGAGATGATCAGCGCAGGGGCCCTCTTTGGCGGCGGCTCCTTTGAGAAGTGGTACCTTGATGCAGGTCCCTGTCCCGAAAGGACCGTTTACCAGCTTGTAAGCGCCGATGCGGAGCAGTTGGCGAGGGCTGTCGTCCTTCTGGACGGACGGGAATGCGCCGGAATAGACATAAATATGGGCTGTTCGGCCCCCCTGATACGCAAAACCGGCGCAGGAGTGGCCTGGATGGCGGATATTGACAGGGCAGGGCAGCTTATCGCCCGTTTAAGGCCCCTTACCCGGCGCAGACTCAGTGTCAAGCTCCGTACCGGTTTTAACGATGATTTTGACTATCTTCTCCGCTTCTGCCGCCGCCTGGAAGCCGAAGGCCTGGATCTTGTTACGCTGCATCCCCGCAGAGCTTCGGAAAAGTTCAAACGCCGGGCCCGCTGGGACTATGTAGAGAGCCTGAAACAGGAACTTTCCATCCCTGTGGCCGGGAACGGGGATATAGACTCCGCCGAAGCTCTGGTCGAAAAAGCCCGCCCTCAGGGGAGCCTCTGCGATGCCGTGATGCTGGGCCGGGCCGCCGTTCAAAGGCCCTGGATTTTCGCCCATGCACAAGCCCTCGCCGCGCCGTCAATTTCCTCAAGCCCGCGGCCCGGTATATTCCGCCGGGACAGCGAAAGTGAGCGGAGGTTCCCTTCAGGCACATTCCGCTTGCCAAATCTTGAAGAAACCGCCCTCCGTTTTCTGGAACTCCTTGCCCGTCATCAGCCCCCCGAATTCCACATCAGCCGGGCGCGGCGTTTTTTTGGTTTTTTCTGCAAAAATTTCAAATGGGGCACCTGGCTTGCAAACAGCCTCAACCGGGAGGAGAGTCTTTTGGGGATGGAAGAAGTACTGCGAAAATACTGCCGGGAAAACGAAGAAAATTGAACTTGTTCCAAGAGGCTGGCTAATTTCGGAACAAACCCTGGTTGAACTTGTCCCAAAACTCTGGTTAATTTCGGAACAAGATCAGTTTTACACTCCCAGGCCTTTCCTGAAGTTCTCCACAACCTCATCTACGCCGGGGCGGGCGTCAACGTCGATGAGGAGGCCTTTCTTGCGGTAGAAGTCGATGAGGGGCGCAGTCTGATCCCGGTAAACCTGGAGCCGCTTCCGGATGGCTTCCGCCTTGTCGTCGTCCCTGGTGTAGAGTTCCCCGCCGCATGCGTCGCAGATTCCCTCCTGCCTGGGTTTGTTGAAAAGGATATGAAAGTTGAGGCCGCATTTTTTGCAGGTTCTCCGGCCCGAAAGCCGTTCCACTACCCCCGAATCGGGGATGTCGAAGTTAAGTACCTTGTCCACCACGGAAAAACCTGAGAGAGCCTCCGCCTGGGGAATGGTACGGGGAAAGCCGTCGAGGATATACCCTGCCTGCGCGTCATCCTGGGTAAGGCGTTCCCGTACCAGGCCGATGGTTGTTTCATCGTCTACCAGTTTCCCCGAATCGAGAATCTCCTTGACCTTGAGGCCCAGGGGGCTCTTTGCCGCTATGGCCGCCCGGAAGATGTTTCCGGTACTGATGTGGGGAACCTTGAGGATCTCCACTGCTTTTGCCGCCAGTGTACCTTTACCGGCTCCGGGGGGACCTAAAAAAATCAGTTTCATGATTTACTCCTTAATAATGTTATAGGACGCTTCAATTTTATGGCCTTGTATTGCTAACCGAGAGCCACATCCAAAACCATCATCAAAGCAAAACCTGTCATGAGGCCGGTTGTGGCGATGTGATCGTTTCCTTCCCGGTAGGCTTCGGGGATAAGCTCTTCGGCAACGACAAATATCATTGCCCCCGCTGCAAAGGACAGAGCATAGGGGAGGATCGACTGCATCGACATTACCAGAGCCGCTCCGATAAGTCCGGCGATAGGCTCCACGATACCCGATGCCTGACCGTACCAGAAACTTTTCAGTCTGCCCATACCGTCCCGGCGCAGGGGGATGGAAACCGCCGCCCCTTCAGGGAAGTTTTGAAGACCGATACCCAGAGCCAGCGCAACGGCGCCTGAAATTCCCGCTCCCGGAAGCCCCGCGGACGCGGCCCCAAAACCCACACCCACGGCGAGGCCTTCCGGTATGTTGTGAAGGGTAATCGCCAGCACGAGGAGTATGGATCGGCCCCAGTTGGTCTTAATCCCCTCGGCATGCTCCTGCTCCATGTGGAGATGGGGAAGCAAGGTATCTACCAGTCTGAGGAAGAAGCCGCCCGCAAGAAAGCCTACGGCAGCGGGAACCCAGCCGGGAACACCGGTAATCTCCGAGGCAGCCTGGGCCATTTCAAGACCCGGGGAGAGGAGAGACCAGAAACTTGCCGCGATCATGATGCCGCCCGCAAAGCCCAGCATACCGTCCAGCACCTTACGGTTTATGCTCTTGAAGAAAAATACGGTGGCGGCTCCCATGGCGGTAACGCCATAGGTAAAAAGTGTTGCCAGCAGGGCCTGAAGCATTACCGGCTGCGCTTGTAACCATTCCATAATTTTATGCTAACAGAGTCTGTCCCAAAATGTCAAATCTTGGAACAAGAGCATTTTACGGCAATATTTCAGATTAAATCCATAAAATGAAATAGGTGACAGTCACCTGCGCCTGGGCTGTTTAACGGAACATTGCAAAATCCCG
>JAITES010000226.1 GCA_031281925.1 Treponema sp.
AGTCGAAGAGGCCTTTCTTCAGGTAGAATTTGGGAGCCATACTGATGCTGTCCAGAACCACCGCGGGAGCCGTCCGGTCCAGAACCACCTTCCGTACAGAGGGGCTGGATACGTTTCCTGCCGTATCTTTTACCCAGAGCCATACCTCGTGGACGCCGTCGCCCGCCCCGAGATCAAGGGAAATAGTGCCGTTAATGGCATTGGTAAGTTCCGTAGTTCCAAAAGGAGTCCAGATGCCGGCGTCCCAGGCCGGGGCGGTGGGTTCAGGCGCGCCCTTATCGCATTTTACAACATAGTAAGCCGCGAGTTTGCTGGCGCTTGCATCATCCCCCGGATCTCTAACCGCGGCGCCGTATGTTACAGTCGGATCATGGGTAATCGAGGCGTTGGTATTTGAGCCGTCGGCGCCCGGCAGGGGCCGGTCCGCAGTAGTCGAGGAGTTGGCATCCAACCCGGTAACCGCAAGAGAATCGAATACCGGCACTACCGTATCTTTCTTTACGGGATTGGCAAAAGGATATGCCGCCGTATTGAGATCATCCCTCAGCCAGAGATACATGGGTACTACACCGTCGGGAGTGCTGCTGTCCGCGGTAATCGTTTGTATTTCCGCAGAACTGGGCGTACTACCAATGAGAGGAACAGGAGCCCACGAGGTAGGCTGTGCCGTATTGCTGAACCCAAAGGCCCACTGTACGGTATTACTCCAGGTTTTGATTCCCGACGCCGACGGCCCCATGCTGCCCGTATCTACTATGTCATAAGCGCCGTTACGCATAAACCTGATATTCGGATGAGCGCTGTTTATCCAGCCCGTATTCGTAATATCGGTTGATACGGTAATGTTTGCAGGATCTGAATACGGCGGCGTCTTGTCCCTTACAATATAAAATTTGTAGGGAGGATATTCAGGAGTATTGGTCGTATTCTGCTGCTGGTCGGTAAGCGTAATGGCAAATTCGATAACTCCGTCGCCAAGGCTCGAAATATTGTAGGGAACCACATAGACCACCGCTTCTGCTTTGTTGGCGGTTAAAGCGCCTGTTTGATGATCAAGGCGCCGGACTATTCCGGCAAGAGGACTCGTGCTGTTGGCGGAAGGATTGGGTACATCGGGTGCATCATAACCTGTAAGATTACCATAATTATCCTCGTAGTGCCTGGCCTTGACCGAGATCACCGGTACATTGTCTGCGTCCAGAGAATCGTAGGCCCGGAACGCCACATAAATAACGTCGCTGTTAAAGCGCCGTAAGGAAATATCGCCCGGCTGGGTCAAATCGTTTCCCGGCCCGCTTGCCGAACCTGCCGTGTTGCCCTGCTTGACCAGTTTGGGGTCGGTATCATTTTCCGATGTTCCAAAAGCAATGCCTTCAACATAGGGAGGAGCGGTATCCTTTAAGGTACCGGTAGAGAATGACCAGGCATAGTTTGCCGCCATGGTAACCTGGTAGTTTATGCCGCTCTCCACATAGTTCATGTAGATGTTTTTATTCAAAACAATGCTTATATCCGCCATCAGGGGCAGTTCCCCGTCAATCCGGATCAGGAGAGTGCGGTTCTTGTACTCCCAATCCTTAAAGTACTTTGTATAGCTCGACTGCGTTTCATCGGACTGTCTCTTCCCGATAATGCTGATGTTGTTAAACTCTCTGTCCGCATCGCCTGTCCGCAGGCTGCCGTCGGGGAATATAAAGGATTCTGGAGCTATGTCGGAATCGAAGGTGATGCTGAGGGGCTGGTTAATCAGCACGTTGGTGGCGTCGGATCCGGGCCTCTTGGAGCTTACCGTGGGCCGCTTTACGCATACCGGCTGGAGCAGGAAGCTCCCTTCGCTTGCATCTATGGTAACATCGGTTTCAAGCGCTCCGGGACTGGCAAAAATGACAATATCCGCGCCGTATTCCGCCATGTTTGACGCATTGTAGGCCGCCCAGCGGATAAAAAAGTAATCTGCCGAGGGGGTAAAAAGGATATGGAAAGGTACCCGCTGTTTAACCTCAATGCCGCCGACCGGAGTGGTCGTGCCGGTATCCGCAGCGGCCTGCACTCTCACCTCAAACCGGGGCGCGGTAGCCTCCCATACGGCTTCCTCAATGCTCTCTTTGAAGGGGTTTTCGGAGTTATCCGCCATAAAATTTTCGCATCCGCCGGCCAGGAGCAGGACAAAAAGCATAAAAATGGCTGCGGAAGAGGACAAATTCAGTCTATTGTTACGCACATTTGTATGGATCGGCGCTAAAAATGAATAAAACCTACCTTTTACAAGCATATATACCTCTTTACAGACAAGGAGCCTCTCCGTATACCGGAACCGCCTTCGGATCCCCCATGAAAAGACAACTACTCCTTACTAATAAAGTTTAGTATACCACACTTTTTATAATAAACAAGGACAAACAAGACTATCGTTTGAAATAAATTTTATTGACATTCGTAACATAGATAGTAATATATATACATAAAATATGAATAAACTACAAAAAATCGTAAAAAAACACCAAGAAAGGAGTGTCTGTGTCCGGCGCCGAATTTTTCAGTAATGTCCCGATAACACAGGGCAATCAGGTGTATCTGCGCCGGCCCCGGATAGAACGCCGTATCGAAGAGGCGCTCAAATCCCAGATAGTCATGATCAGCGCCGGGGCAGGTTACGGGAAGACCCAGGCGGTGTACTCCACCCTGCAGAAACAGGCTTCCGTGCAGAAATACCGGGTAAAGATCATCTGGACTCAGCTTTCCGAACGGGACAACATAGCGGAACGTTTCTGGGAAAATTTCATCGCCTCCATAGCCATCATCAATGCCAAAACGGCAGAGAAGCTCAAACAGTTCAGCTTCCCCTATTCGGAAGCCCGTTTTAAACGTTACATTCAGGTTCCTGTGGAAGATATCGAGCCTTCCACCCCGTATATCTTTGTCTACGATGACTTTCACCATATCGATAATCCGGCAGTCCTCCAGTTTATGGAACGTTCCGCCAATTTTGTGTACAAAAATCAGCCCAATATCAGCTCCATATTCATCTCTCGCACGGAAATAGGGATCCATGGCCCGGAACTCTTCTCCAGGGGAGCGGCCTCCAGAATAGGCGAGGATGAATTGCGCTTTACCGAAGAGGAAGTAGCCGCTTACTTAGCCATGCAGAATATCCACGCTTCTGTCGGAACCGTCAAGGCCGTGTATCAGGATACTGAAGGCTGGGCCTTTGCCATACATCTGGCGGGACTCTCCCTCAGAAACAGTCAGACAAGCGGCTATGTTCCCTCGGCAATGCGTTCCAATATCTTCCGGCTCATCGAAAGTGAAATTATGGAAGGCATCTCTCCCGAACTGCGGAAATTCCTTGTCAAACTGTCCCTCGTCGACCACCTGAGCCCCGCGCTGCTGGAAAAAATCGGGAACAGCCGTGTCATTGACGAAATGAAAAAATTGGGTTCCTTTATACAGTTCGAAAGCTATCTTGGCGAGTACAGGATTCATCATCTCTTTCTCGAATACCTTTCCATGCTCCGGAACGAACTTTCCGAAGATGAAATACGTGAACTCTACAAAATTGCCGCGGCATACTTTGCTTCGGTAAAACGGACGCTGGAAGCCATCCACTACTACGAAAAGGCGGGGGACTATACCGGCCTTATAGACCTGGTGTATATCAGCTACCCCCTGGCAATACCAAAGGGCATCGCCCTCATCCTCCTGGATATTTTTGACCGCGCTCCCGGGTGTGTCTACTCGGAGAATGCGGTTAGCTATGTGTTCCTTACCAGGCTCCTCATGAGCCTGAATCTCTTTGAAAGGGCCGAGGAGGAACTAAAAAACATCATCGCCATGCTGGAAACCAGGGAACTCAGTCCCGCAAACTGCCGGACTCTGGGCGGCTGCTGCAACAACCTGGGCATTCTTCGTTTAGCCACCAATACGGAAATAGAAAGCTCTGATTTCCTCCCCTGGTTTGAAAGAGCCCACTACTACTACAATTTCCACCCTTACAAGATTAAGCCTCCCATTTCGGTGTGGACGGTTTCTCCCTACATCTGCAATGTTTCAAAAACAGAACAGGGGGAGATGGAACGCTTCATTCAGGCAGTCACGGAGATAACGTCCCATACCCGGATCACCTGCGGGGGACTGTTTTCCGGCATGGACGATCTGGGCCGGGGGGAGTTGGCTTTCTTCCGGGGAAAGCTGGATGAGGCGGAGGCCCATATCGGCAAGGCCCTCTCCGTTGCCCGCGAGTATGATCAGTGGGAAATCGAAAACCGCGCTCTTTTTTACCTGCTCCGCATTTTCCTGTACCGGAAAAGGACTAAAGCTATTCCGTCATTGTTAAGGCAGCTTGAAGCCCAGCTTAAAGCCGAATTCTACCTAAACCGTTATATTTATCACGATATTGTCATGGCCTGGTACTATATTCATACCGGCAATCCCAATAACATCGCCGATTGGCTTAAAAACGACTACGAGGAAAGCGAACTGGGCGAATGGTCTTTTGGTCTTGAAATTCTCCTCCGGGCAAAATATTTTCTGGTAAAAAAACAGTACCTAAAGGCCCTTGCCTGCTTCAGGTCAAGAAACGACAGAAGAGGGCTTAAAAACTATGTCATGGGGCGGATCGAAAGCCTCATCCTGGAATCCACCTGCCTTGCCCGCCTGCAAAATACGGAGGAAGCGGAGGCCCTTCTTGAACAGGCCCGCTCCCAGGCTGCCCCCAACGCCTTCATCATGCCTTTTCTGGAGGCCGGCCTGGAGCCTAAAATTTGACTTTTTTGTATGTTTTTCGATACTAAAAATGAGGTTGAAAATGTAGAGGAATAATGCCGGAATTATTTCATAGCAATATCAATATAACTCAGGACAATCAGGTATATTTGCCCCGGCCCCAGATAGATGCGCTTCTGGAACGGGCTGTACTAAACCCGGTGGTAAGTGTTACCGCCGGGGCGGGCTACGGCAAAACCCATTCGGTCTATTCTTTTCTGCAAAAATCCCGTTACGATACCCTGTGGATTCAGCTTTCCGAGCGGGACAACGTGGAAGACCGTTTCTGGGAAAATTTTACCGCGGCCGTGGCAATGGTCGACAGGGAAACCGCCGCAAAACTGCGGCGCGGGGGCTTCCCCGTAACGGAACAGCGTTTTGAACGCTACAGCCTTATCTTCAAGACCCAGATAAAGACCGGGAACAGGTATGTGTTTGTCTACGATGATATTCACCTTGTCCAGGAAAGGACGGTCCTCCGTTTTCTGGAACGGAGCCTTGTTATCATGCCGGTCAATTTCTGCACTATTTTTATTTCCAGGACTGAATTGCTCCTGAACCTTGTGCGCTACCTTTCCAAGGGTCTTTTGGTAAAACTTACCGAGGAGGATCTCCGCTTCAGTCAGGAGGAGATGATCGAATACTTCAACATGCAGGATATTCATCCTTCGCCCCAGACTTCTCTGCTGATATACCGGAACACGGAAGGCTGGGCCTTTGCCATTCACCTGGCGGGCCTCTTCCTAAAAAACGCCCCTTCGGGTACGGGCTATTTCCCTTCCGCGATCCGCTCGAATATGTTCAAACTCATCGAAAGCGAAGTCATGGCGGGCCTTTCCCCGGAACTGGCAAAACTCCTCATTAAGTTGTCTCTTATCGAATACCTCAACCTTGAACTTGTCCGGGAGATAGCGGAGGCGGCTCCCGGCAATTCCGGCTCCGCCCTGCTGGGCGAACTGGAGCGGATGAGTTCTTTTGTCCTCTACGAATCCTATCTCCATGCCTACCGTATCCATCATCTTTTTCTGGACTACCTCCGCAGCCGACAGGCAGAGCTTACGGAAGAGGAAATACGGGAAGTCTACACCAAAGCCGCCCGCTGGAGCGCGGACAACAACCAGAAAACAGACGCCATGAGCTACTATGAAAAGGCGGGGGATTATAACGCCCTCATCGATCTAATCTACACCCTGCCCCAGGCAATACCGGATAAAACCGTTCGTTTTATTCTGGAAATTTTTGACCGCGCCCCCGCCTCCGTGTACAGGGAAAACCCCGTGGCCCACCTTATCCATACCCGCTGCCTCATCCTCCTTATGCGCTACGGAGAGGCGGAACAGGAAGTCCGGAAGCTGATCGATTTTTACGAAAAAAAAGGGGAATCCTCCGGTTTCTCCAGGAATGAAAGCCGGGCCCTCTTTGGATGTTACAATAATCTGGGTTTTATCAGTGAGTTGAACGCGTATAAGACCGGAAACTACGACTTTACCCCTTATTTTGAAAAGGGCGCCTACTACCAAAGCCAATGGGGCGGTGAAATTTCAGCCCCCATGTCGATTTCCAACGTCGGAACCTATATCAATATGGTGGGAATGAACGATCCCGGGGAACTGGAACGTTTTATCGCGGCCCTTGATGCCTCGGTGCCCTTTAAGGCTGCCTCCATGGCGGGCTGCTTCTGGGGCACGGACGATCTTGCCCGTTGCGAGGCGGCCTTCTTCAGGGCGAATATAGAGGAAGCGGAACAATGGGGACTCACGGCCCTGGGCAAGGCCCGGCAGAAACACCAGTACGAAGTGGAAAACCGCAGCCTCTTTTACCTGTTAAGGCTCCGTCTATTCCGGGGCGATGCGGCGGGCGTAAAGGATACCATCAAACAACTGGAAGCACAGCTTGAAATTCCCGGTTACATTAACCGTCATATCTACCACGACATTACCATGAGCTGGTATTATGCCCAGACAGGGCAGCATGAAAAGATAAGCGCCTGGCTGAAAAGCGACTACGAGGAGAGCGAACTAAGCTCCCAGACCCGCGGAATAGAGATCCTGGTTCGGATAAAATGCGCGGCTGCGGAACGGAAATTTGCCGTTGCTCTGGCCTCCGTGGAAAACCAGGAAAACGGGGAAAGCCTCGGCCGCCTCCTTTTGGGCAGGCTTGAGTTAAAGATCCTGGAATCGCTATGCCGCTATCAGATGAGGGACAAAACCGGTTCCCTTACCGCCTTTGAGGAGGCCTACAGTCTTGCGGAACCCAACGGCCTGTGGATGGCCTTTATCGAACAGGGAAAAAATATGCGGGCCATGGTAACAGGCTTCTTAACGGAAAAAACATCGATCCCCGCGGCCCGGCTGGAACAGATCCGCCGGGACGCTTCCGCTTATATGAGAAAACTGAGCGTCATTACCCGGCAGTATGAGGTCCGCAATGCCTCCCGCGCCCGTGCGGGACTCCTCTCCCCGCGGGAGGCAAACATCCTCACCGGCCTTTCCCAGGGCCTCACCGGGGAAGAAATAGCCGAGGCGGAAGAACTCTCGATCAATACGGTTAAAAGTGTCATGAAAAGTATATATAATAAGCTTGGGGCCATAAACCGGGCGGACGCGATTCGCATCGCCACGGAAATGGGAATTTTGACCGTAAAATAGTGCCACAGGAATTAAATATCCCCGCATTCTGGGGCCGGGATGTTGGTTTATTTGTATATGGAAAATCAGGATGCCCAAAACAAAATTTCCGCAAGCCTTGTTCAGCCCTTTCTGGATCGTCCGCGGGTAGACGCGCTTCTGGAAAAGACCCTGAACAGTTATATTGTCAATATTGTCGCCGGGGAAGGCTGCGGCAAAACCTGCGCGGTATATGCCTTTCTCCGCAAACATTCGGAACGCGTCCTGTGGATACAGATTTCGGAACAGGACAATCTGGGCTGGCATTTTTGGGAAAGCTATACCGGAGCCATAGTCAAATTCAATCCGAAAATGGGAAAGGCGGTAAGAAATCTTGGTTTCCCGGAAACCGCCCAGGATTTTGACCGCTATATCAACTTTCTGTACGATAATTCCCCCCAGGCGGGTAAATTCATCATAGTGCTCGACGATTTTCACCTGATCCACGACCCCGCGGTACTGCGTTACTTTGAACGATCCTTTAGAACCCGTATGGGAAACCATACCGTATTCATCCTTTCCAGGACGGAACCCCGGTTCAACACACTGCCTGCCCTGTCCAAAGGCTGGCTGTCCCATATTTCCGCCGAGGATCTCCGCTTTAGCGAGGAAGAAACCGCCCGGTATTTTGCCCTCCACGGGATGTCCCTTCCCCGGGATGAACTTTTGCGGGTGTATCAGGACACGGAAGGCTGGGCCCTGGTCATTGACCTTACCGCCAGAGACATGAAGAGCCATCAGGGCCGCCTCCCCGATCTGCTCCGGAAAGATTCCATAAAGAAAGCCATGGAGCGGATATTTCTTTCCATGGACAGGGCAACCCAAAAACTCCTCATCAAATGCTCCCTGGCGGAACACTGGCCCGGGGAATTCCTTGAAGCCCTCGACCCGGAGGGGAAGAGCATCGCCGCCCTGGGAGACTACAGTTCCGTGATCCGCTACGATCTCTACCTTAACGGCTACCGCATCCACCACATCTTTCTGGAATACCTCAGGGAAAAGCAGGGAGAACTCGAAAAGTCCGAAATCCGCGCCGTTCTTCTCCTGAATGCCGAATGGTGCGTCAAAAACAACCTCGTCATGGAAGCCGCGGCCCATTATGGAAAAATCGAAGAGTATGGGGGCCTCGTGCGGCTGGTCAATTCCCTGCCGAGACTCCTGCCGGTCAGCATGGCAAAATATCTTTTAAGCCTCATTGAGAACCTGCCCCCTCCCAAAGAAGAAGAAAATGATGAGGATCACCTTTTTTCGCATTATATTATGCGTCCCAGGCTCCTGATGCTCAGCACCCGTTTTGATGAATCCTACAGAGAATACCTCAGCACCATAGAGCACTTTG
>JAITES010000005.1 GCA_031281925.1 Treponema sp.
CATGCCGCTCTTCCATGCGGTCCTCCGGCGCAGCTGCGCTTCATTGAGGTAATAATCGGTTTCCAGGAGGAACTGATTGCCGAGAAGCCGGGCGTCCGTGGGCCGCAGCGCCGGATCTCCCCAGACTATGCTTCCCAGTTTTTCAAGTTCAATTTCTTCCGCAATGCCCCGGGCCCTTTCGCCAATTTCGTAACGGAAAGACCAGCCGTAGATCATGGCCCCGTAGTAGAGGGCCGACTCTTCCAGTGCCCGGCGTCTCAAAGTGTCCGGCCTCAGGGGGATCTCTTCATCCATGTAAAGGGGGCTTGGGGGCTCCACATCTATACGTACCTCTCCCCGCAGAACTTCCCGGGCCTGTGGATGTATCAGAACAGGAAGACAAAAAATAAAGACGGTAATTGAGAGAAGACGGCTCATACTATCAGTATCGGCATTGCGCTGTCTAAGGCTGTTCCAAAACTTCAGTTTTTGGACAAGCTCATCTACCTGTAAGTTCCTTCCATGGACTTATCCTGTAGCGCAGGGCCAAATAGACCCAGGCCACGGCAAAACCTGCCAGATGGGTAAAGTGGGCCACCTTGTTGTTGAGCCCTGCCACCGCGGAAATAATCTCCAGGGCGGTAAAGCCGAGGACTGCAACCGGAGTCCGCAGGGGAAGTATGCCCCAGATATAAATATAGGAATCGGGATAGAAGACCGCATAGGCCAGCTGCACCGCATAAATGGCGCCGGAAGCGCCCATGAGCGCGACATAGTAGGAACCGGTAAACATGTAAACGGCAAAGGAGAAAATTCCGGCAAGAACGCCTGAGATAAAATAGAAAAGGAGGAATTCAGATGTACCCATCCGCTGTTCCACCCTGGTGCCGAATATGAAAAGGGCAAACATATTGAAGAAGATGTGGCTGATTCCCCCATGAACAAACATGTAGGTGATAAAAGTCCAGACCCAGCCCTGCATCACCGCGGCGGGAATCATGGCCATATATCCGGCTATGAGCCGCTGACCAAGAAGCCTCCCTGCGAAAAAGACAAGAATATTGATGATGATAAGGATCAGGACAGCGTTACTATAACGGTATCGGAGAGACACGACTTACCTTTTTTTTCTGTCCATAAGGGCAAGCACCAGTTCCCGTTTACCGTCATTGGCGGCAGCCTGCATGGGTGTAAGCCCGGCCTTGTTTTTAATGGACTTGTCGGCGCCCTTTTCCAGAAGCAATTTGGCGGCCTTTACATTGTCCGCCACAACGGCATCGTGGAGGGGAGTATTTCCGCTTTTGGTACTTTCCGCATTGATGTCCCAGCCATTCTGGATAAGAATACGGATCACCTCAATGTTGTTTTGAAACATGGCGGCATGAAGGGCGGTTCTGCCCAGAGCATCACGCATATCACGGTCTGTATCTTCGGTTATTATTTTCTTCAAGCCTTCGGCATCCCCCCGGAAGGCGGCGATGAGGACTGCCTGGGGATGACTATTGCTCCGGGCAGGATCATTCTGGGCAAAAACGAAATGCCCCAAAAGAGAGAATATTATACTAAAAAAGAAAACCTTTCTCATGCACAAGCCGCTCCTTGCGGCGTATATAACCACTTCCTTATACTCGTGGACAAAAACCATATACTACTAACCTAACTCATCGGCAGAAAAACAACAATCCTTTACGGGATCATGTCAAGTATTTTTTTCAATCCGGCAGCCGGATCTTCTGTGGGGAAGTACTCAAGCCCCACGCTTCCCCGGTATGCCATGCCCGCCAATTCCCTGAATATGAAGGCATAATCCAGTTCCCCCCGGTAGATCTCGTGCCGTCCGGGGTTTCCCGCGCAGTGGATATGGCCCACAAGACCGATATTGGCCTCAAGCCGCCTGAGAATATCCCCTTCGCTGATCTGCTGGTGGTAAATATCGAAGAGAAGCCTGATATTGGGACTGCCCGCCTCTTTTACCAGAGAAAACCCCTCATCGGAGGACTCAAGCCAGACACTCCGGTGATCGATTTTGGTGTTGAGAGGTTCCAGAAGCAGGGTGATGTCCGTTCCCTGTAACAGATCCGCCGCAGCCTTGAGCCCTTCAAGCACGGAATTGTACTGAAAATCCCGGCGGGCCCCTGTGTCGTCCCCGCCCTGGCTTATAAGCAGCCTTGTTCCGAATTTTTTGGCCGTTTCGATACTCTCTTTAAGACCCGCAAGCCAGGCTTCCCGGCGGCCGGGATCGGTAAGACCAATATGCCGGGTACAGAAAGTATGACAATCCAGAGAGAGGGCCTTTGCCTTTGCGGCCAGGGCATCCATGTCTCCTTCCCACCAGTTCCAGAATTCGAATTTACCGTAACCCGCTTCCTTTAGCTTCCCCAGGGCCGCCGTTCTGTCCATACCCCGGAAAATGGAATCTATGCACACTGAAAAGTCCATATTATTCTCCATAGATTTCGACTATACCATCATTCTTAAAAAAGTGATATACGAGGTGAGAGCGGCTTAGTTCCGGGCTGAGTTCCGGCTGCATGGAAGCCGCTTGCACGGCAAGCAGAAAGTGGGAATGAAGCGTTCCCCAGCGCAACTGGGGAGCGGAATGCCCTGACCGCTGCGGAGGCCGAGGAGCTTTAACAGTGAAACGTAAACAGATCTTGTTATACGAAGCGGCCTATTGTTTTTATATCGAATAGTTTTACCGGTAAATATTTTTTATAATAATTAAAATCATCATCTACTGTAAATATTTCAAAATTATTCTTGACAGCTACTGCACATATTAAAAAATCTGTATTTGATCCCTGGACA
>JAITES010000010.1 GCA_031281925.1 Treponema sp.
CCAGGGCCGCCGCGGTTTCGCCGCTGTTGGTGTATATGAGCCGGGGCCGCTCAAAGCCGATGTCCCATTCCCGGGAGGCGGCGTCCGCTACCCGCTGCCCCGTGCGGAGGGAATAATAAACCGGGCCGGTTCCCGGCCCTCCACCGGAAACTTCTATGACCAGTTCTTTTGGTTCCAGCGCTTCGGCCTTGTTCCCGGCGGAACCAAGCCCCATAAAAAAGAGGAACCCAAGTCCCAGGCTGAACAGTGTTTTTGTTTTCCCGGTCATACAAACTCCAATGCAAGGTCCTCTTTCTGTCTATGCAGGCGGATTTTGTTGATCTTTCCCAAAAATAATGATATATTCTAGATATTAAGAGGAGTTTATATGAAAATTCATCCCGTAACCGGTTTAAGTCTGTTATGTTTTCTCTCTCTGCTTCTTTTGAGCGGCTGTCCGGATCTTATGTCTACTTCCTGGGGCAGTTGGGCCAAGCGTGATCCGGGGAAGCTTATTCCAGCGCCAGACGGCAATAATGTATCGGATCTGGTGGACGCGGCTCGGGGAGACAAGGAATTTGCCAGAGAACTTCTTGGCAAGATAAAGGATGAAGTAAACAGCAAGCAGGGTGAAGAAAAGGCTGCCCTTCAGGGAGCAGGGATCAGTTCCGCCGCCGCCGCATCCGGGCTGGATATAGACCTTATCTCCAACGCCTCCAAGCTGATTAGCGCGGCCTCAAGTTCCGGGGAAGGCAGCGCGGAAGCAAACGCCGCTCTGAATGCGATGGATGCTATTTACCAGGGCATGAAAGGTACGGATCTTACTTCCATTGCCGATGATCTCGTGGCGATTCTGGATGACGAAGCAACTTTTTCGTCGGATTACCATAATTCCAAGACCAGTTCGAAGACCAGCACCGACGATATTACCGTCAGCATCATGGTGCTTTTCATTGCCGAAGCCCAGGAAAACGGCTATGGCAGTGTGAACGAATATGTTGACGACTTCAAAATCCGCAAGGATGGGGGTGAGCTTCTCAGCGAAAAAGAAGAAAAGGCGATTTTCCTTGCGGGACTTATCAGAAATCAGGATGGGATTGGCAGCCTCCTCGGCGCGCTGGGTCTCTAGGTATAAGGAGCAAAATCATGCAGACTAGAAACCGGATATTCATCTTTGCCCTCTTTATCTTTGCCTCCGGCCTGCTTCATGCGGAAGATTTAGGCCCCTTAAAGATTAACAGCATCCGTCAGCACGGTTACGGCGGGCAGCATGTAGCCTATTCGGATGATTTTGACGCGATTACTACCAATCCGGCCCTCTACAAGGATATCAAGGGCCAGATTGCGGTTCTTGAATTTTCCATTTCCCTTATCGGGGACAGTCTGGGAATGTCCGAACTGGCTCTCGCCCTGGCCAATTCATCGGAAAACATGAATCTGGATTCGATTGCCGAATATGCAAGCGATTCAGGGGGAAAGATCCCGCTGGGCTTTGACCTCCAGGGGCCCCTGACTTCAGGCTATGTGGGTAAGGGTTTTGGGATTGGGCTTCTCAACAGAACCTATGCCAACATGCAGCTTGTGGGAACTTCCCTGAATGCCTCCGCCAACGAAGATATCTGGTTCAACTTCGGCATGGCCTTCAATCTTTTTAATTATGAGGATCACGACATTGACTGGGGCTTTAACGCCAAACTGGCAGGGCGTTTCGGTCTTCTGATGAAGGGAACCCTGCTTGATATGGCGGAACACATGGATACCCTGGTTAATACCGCCCCGGTAACTTTCAGCCTTGGGGGCGGAGCGGATCTGGGCTTCCGTTACAAGTGGGGGGATCACTTCACCGCGGGACTTGTAGTGGATGATATACTCTCCCTCTACCGGATTAACCGTTACGAGTTCGAGGAATTTTCCGACGAGGGTTTTACAGCTTCGTATACCGATGTTTCCGGTTTCTGGACCGTTACTCCCCGGCTTAACCTGGGCGCCGCCTATACCATGCAGCCTGTACGCTTTATAAAGCTGGGCTTCATGGCCGATTACAACGATGTGATCAATCTCTTTACCAATACCTACAGCACAAGGAACCCCATTCTTAATATAGGGATAGGCGCGGAGGCGGTTTTCTATGACTTCATTTCCCTGCGGCTTGGGGTTTACGATATGCTCCCCCATCTGGGTCTGGGTCTGGACTGCAAGATATTCAAGCTGGAGGCGGCTTACTACGGCAGGGAACTTTCCAACGAACCGGGAGGGCTGTCCACCTACGCTTTCGATCTGGGGATACTTTTTAGGTACTAAGGATCTGCGCAGAAATAACATGACCGTTTGGTCATGTTATTTCCTTATTGCGTAAGCAATTAGAATAAAATGCAGGGCATTTTATTCTTGCGCAGTTCCTAACTCACCCTGAGACCGGGGCTATGCAAACTGTTTTGAAAAGTGCATAGTGCCAATATGGAAGCGCATTCACAAGTCAAAAAGCAGCCTTTGCTTGCCGCGTGGCGGGAAATTTACCGTTCTGAAGTCAAAATCGGCCGCTATCTAAGCGTTCTTGCCCTCTGGGGTATCAGCTACGGTTTTTACAGGGGCATTCAGGACAACTACCTTGCCCAGGTGGTAGGCATTACCAACTTTGAACGGGGAATAGTAGAGTTTTTCCGGGAAATTCCCGGCCTCCTTGTGGTATTGATCCTCGCATGGATGTATAAATTCACCGCTACCAGGATCTTCAAGATAAGCATTGCCGTAGCCGCGGCCGGAACGGTGGGACTCCTGCTCAGCGGGACGGGAAAGATCATCGTTGTGGTCTTTATGGTTCTGTTCAGCTTCGGCGAACACATCATCATGCCGGTGAGGACTACCCTCTCTCTCAGCATGGCAAAGCCTGAAAAGGCCGGGGCTTCCCTGGGCATCATAAGCATGATCGGAAACGTAGGGAACATCGTGGGCTTCCTTGCGGTAACGGGGCTCTTTATCCTCTTCGGCCGCCTTGGTTTTTCCCGAATCGATCTGGTTCCCTTCAAGATAGTTTTTGCCGTTTCGACAGTATTGATGGTGCTGGCATTCTTTATCTCCCTTGCCATGAAGGAGACCAATGCCCAGGTAAACCGCCGGCGTTTCTATTTCCATAAAAAGTTTGTCAAATACTACATGCTGGAAATTTTCTACGGCGCCCGCAAACAGATATTTATAACATTCGCACCCTATGTACTGATTCTGCACTACGGCGCCGATACTTCCATTATTTCCCTGCTTCTGGCAATCTGCGCTGCCTTCGGAATTCTCTTTAGTCCACTCATGGGAAAGTTAATCGATCATCTGGGTTACAAATTCGTCATGGTTACCGATACCCTGCTCCTGATCGTGGTTTGTTTCTTCTACGGCTTTGCCCACAGGATATTTCCGCCTGACATTGCATTCATCGTGGTTTGTATAAACTATGTGCTGGATTCGATCATCTCCCTTGCCAGCATGGCAAGCAATGTTTATGTACAGGATATTGCCGACAACGGGGAAGAGATAACCGCCACCCTTTCTACCGGCATATCGGTTAACCATGTTATCTCTATCCTCATCGCCCTGCTGGGCGGATGGCTCTGGAAGATGACAGGGATTGAAGTGCTCTTTAGCCTCTCCGCCTTCCTGGGTTTACTCAACACTATCTATGCGGCTACAATCAAAAAGTCCGAAAAAGTTAAACGTTAGGGGTTATGATGCTGGGGCCTTTGGTTAATGCCGTTACAATTATTGTCTGTTCACTTACAGGCTGTTTTCTGATACGGGGCCTGCCGGAACGCTTTGAAGAGATCGTCAAAAAGGCCATAGGGCTTTCCATCATCTTTGTGGGGCTCAAGGGAGCCTTTGAAAGCACACATATTCTGCTGCTCATCATGAGCATGGTGGCAGGCTCCGTGATCGGGGAACTCATCAACATTGACGCATGGATGAACCGTCTGGGGCTCTGGGCGGAAAAAAGGCTTGGACTTGCGGCAAAAGAGGGAACAACGAAGCGTTTTTCCAAAGGTTTTGTGTCGGCAAGCATCCTCTTCTGTACGGGTTCCATGGCGATTGTAGGATCGATGCAGTCGGGTCTCCAGGGAAACCACGAGACGCTCTTTGCCAAGTCAATCCTCGACGGCTCAATCAGCATCGTATTCGGCGCCTCCATGGGTATAGGGGTGCTCTTCAGCGCCATACCGGTGCTGATCTACCAGGGCGGCATTGCCCTGGCATCCCTGGCGATACGCGACTTTTTGACCGATGAAATAATACGGGAAATGTCCGCCGTGGGAAATCTCCTGGTGGCGGGAATCGGCTTTAACTTTCTTGCGGTAAAGGAGATCAGGGTGGCAAACCTGATCCCCGCAATCTTCATTCCATGGATCTATCTGGGTGTAGTATCCCTGTTACGGTAATACATTTTTCGCAGCTTTGGAGAACAATTTTCGATGAACGACGACGTAGCTTTGCAAAGCGCCGCGGGGGCGGCATTGCGGCTCCTCTTCAATCCGGCTCTCACCGGGACGGCCCTGCGCTGTTTTGCCTCCATCTTCCGTAATTTTTTTGGGCTCCAGTATTGGGGCCTTTTGAGCGGGAAGATCCCCGTCTCTCAAGTTGACCACCCCCTGGACGAAAAGATTCCCTTCGATCCTTCCCGGGTGGAGATCTATATGGATTTTTCCGCGTTCTGGATCCGCTGCCAGGGTTTCCTGCTCCGCCGTTTCGGCTCTGCCGCAGAAAACGAAGCGCGGGATTTTCTTGCGGCAATCGGAAGGCTTTATGCCTTTGCCGCTGAGGTGTATAAAAGAAAGCTCTCCACAACCCGGCGGCCCCGCTATCTAAAAAATTTCCGTTTCCGGCTTATCCATACTTTCGATCCCCATCTGATGTGTATCCCCAGCCTTCATGTCATGGTGATGATCCTCTCCTATACCCGTTTTAGAAAAAGTATCTCTGTCATGCGGGCCGAAAAGGACTGCGCCGCACAGTGCGCAGAAATTGACCGGGGCGCCAGGGATATTACCGAGGCGGTTCTCTTTGTAAAACAGCACAGTGTAAACTGTATTGCGGCAGCCATGTACGCCATGACCCGTTTTGACGGGGAACTGTTTCCCCCTGCCGAAGCGGAGGCCTTTCTCTCCGCGCTCTTCACAGGCAGCCTCCCCGGTAAAGACGCGGAGGCTGTCCGCGGCCATATCAAAACCCTCTATGAATGTTTTCTTGATGAGGGAAAAAATACCGAAGACTGGACAAGACCCCTGCTCACTTTTCTTGACTCACAGCCTGCGGCGGAGAAGAAGAAATGAAACATAGAGAGTCCCTCCCGGCGCAGGATTTAAGCATCGAAAAGCGTATACTGTTTTCCAACAGCAGTTGTATGGTGATCAATAAAGCGCCGGGGGAATCGACCGAGCCGCTTCCCGGGCCCGGCATGATCGATCTTCCCCGGCTGCTGGCGGAATATCGCGCAGATCTGCGGCCCCTGCCGGTTCACAGGCTTGACGTACCCGTTACAGGCTGCGTCCTCTTTGCCCTGAACGGAGAAGCGCTGCGTTTCCTCGGCAAGGCCTTCCGGGAAGGAAAAACGCAGAAAAGCTACTGGGCCATTACCGAATTTCCCCCATCCGGGAAGACCCTGCCCAATGAGGGAGAGATGAAGCACTGGATCGGAGCCGGACACGCCGGAGCCAACAAGGTTACTGTTTCCGGTACGGAAGGTCCCGCGTTGCGGGAATCCCGGCTCCGTTACCGGATCTTTGGCCGGGGAGAACATTATCTGTTCTGGGAGATAGAACTCCTTTCCGGAAGACACCACCAGATCCGGGCCCAGCTTGCCCATGAAGGTTTCCCCGTAAAGGGCGACCTGAAATACGGCGCCCGCCGGAGTGAAAAGGCGGGGGGAATCCGCCTCCATGCCCGGGACTTGAGCTTCCCCGATCCTGAATCCTCAAGTACCATTACAGTGAGCTGCTTTCCCCCGCTGGAAGACAATCTCTGGCTGGCCTTCCGGGAAGCTATTCTGCTTTGAGCCTGTTCGAAAAAATTGAAGTTTTGAAACAGTCCCGGCTATTCTGATTTAACAATCCCCAGGGCGAGTTTGGCCGCAATGATCCGTGCGGCCGCTTCCCTGAGCCGCTCCCGCGTAAGGCGTCCCTGCTCTATTGCGGAAAGTATCTCCCGATGGAGGCTGCGGAGATTCCCGGGCCAGGCCATCACCATGTCGGCCCCCGCCGCGAGAGAGGCGACGGCTGCCGCTTCAGGAGAAAGTTCCCGGACAGAAGCCCCTGCCATGGAGAAATCATCCGCCAGGATAAAGCCCGAAAACCCAAGTTCCCCCCGGAGCCAGTCCCCCATCACGGCGGGGGAAAGGCTGGCGATAGACACAGGATCCCTGGCGGGGACGAGGACATGGGAAACCATGATGCCCGCAAGACTGCCCCCGGACAGAAGGGCAAAGGGGGCGACCATGGCGTCAACAGCATCCCTGCTGTCCGCAATAATGGACAGGGCGGAGTGGGGATCCGCGGCGGAATTGCCGGGAAAGTGTTTTGCGACACATCCGACACCGGCTTCTTCCATGGCCTTTACAAATACCGCGGAGGCGGCCGCTGTAAATTCCGCGTCGGACCCGAAGCTCCTGTCGTCAAGGAAGACGCGGTTGTCATCGTTCAGTATCTCCGCAACCGGAGCCAGGTTAAGATTGATGCCGAGATTGCGGATCTCCTGAGCCGAACGGCCGGCGGCTTCTCCGAGTCCTGCAAGCGCCGCCTCCCGGCCCAAGACTTGAGCCTGCTCCTCCCAGTGGAGGGCGGGGGGCAGCTTTTCTACTCCTGCGCCGAAACGGTGCACCGATCCCCCCTCGTGATCCACCGCAATAAAGGGCGGTATCCCCGCACACTCTCCGATAAATTCACTGCAGTCCGAAAGAAGGGCACGGACTTCTTCCTTTGAGGTATTGAGGTTGTACTTGAAGAGCATCAGGGCTCCCGCGGGAACATCTTTCAGGATATCCGCCATGACGGAACCGAGGCTGCCCCTGCCGTCAATGCCTGTCATGATCACCTGGGCCGCCAGGCGGCGGTCGTCCAGCGAAGCGGCAAGGGTTTTGGCCTGTTCCCGCTGGGCTTCGCCGGCCGGAGAGGGAAAGGCCGCAATCAGCATGAGAAGGGCGGCAAAGATAAAACACATGGGTTTATTGTACATTCAATCCGGGTGTATGCAAGGGGAATTATGATATACAATGCGGTATGTCCTTGAACTGGAAAGAGATAAACCTGATCCTCGAAGAATTGAAATTGCCCGGTTCACAGATCCAGAAGGTGATACAGAGCGCCTACGATGTCATG
>JAITES010000036.1 GCA_031281925.1 Treponema sp.
ACTATGCAGCGGAAATCCAGGCGGCCGAGCAGGGGGAGGAGTTCCCGCGCCACGTGTCCCGATCCGAAGACGTACACAATACCTGTGCTGTTTATGGGCAGGGAAAGCCAGCTGCCCTCTGCCGTACTGTGAAGCAGTGGTTTTTCCCCGCACAGGATCGCTGTTTTTTCCGGATACGTTCCTGTTTTGCCGGGAATACCGTTTTTGTCAAGAATACCCAGCGAGGCTTTCTCCCTTCCTTCATTGATTTTTATCACAAGCCATGAGGGAACATGCAGGGAAACCGCATTCAGCGCGGCGTCAACAGCCGCGGAAAGTTCACTGTCGCCGGCATCAAGGTATTGCAGAAACACTGTAATTTCCCCGCCGCAGATTGCTCCTATGTTACCGGCCTCCGCAGGGTGCAGTATGTATGTCTTCAGTGCGGAGACTCCGCTTTCCGCAATTTTTTTACCCTCTTCAATGGCAAGAAATTCCGGCTTTGCCCCGCCTATTGTGCCCGCGATTCTTCCGGTTTTGTTGACCAGCATCCATGCCCCCTGTCCCCGGGGAGTGGAACCTGAATTTTCCGTGATGAGGGCAAGAACCAGGTTTTCCTTTTGTTCAAAACTTTTTTTGATGAGCGTAAACAGTTCCTTCACGACAGAAGCCTCCCCATGAGCACCCCCATGGCGCTGGACATCATGAGTCCCCGTGTCCAGCCGGAAGAGTCTCCCAGACAGTGGAGTCCCCTGATATTGGTTTCCAGAAGTTTGTTCATTTTGATGCGGTTGGAATAGAATTTCAATTCCGGCGAATAGAGCAGTGTTTCTGCGCTTGCAAAGCCGGGTACCACATGATCCAGGGCGCGGATAAAATTTATGATGTTGGTCATGGTTCTGTAGGGCATGGCGCTGGTAATGTCTCCGGCAACCGCATCGGCAAGGCTGGGTTTTACATTGCTCTTGGGCAGCTCTTCCTGCCATGTGCGTTTGCCGTCAAGAATGTCTCCGTAGCGCTGCACCAGGATCTGGCCTGCTCCCAGCATGTTGGTCAGTTCTCCGATTTTCTGGGCATAGGCGATAGGCTGTTTGAAGGGTTCGCTGAAGTTATGGGATGAAAGTATGGCAACATTGGTGTTGGCGGACTTTTTATCCTTGTACGAGTGGCCGTTTACCACGGCAAGGCTGTTGTCGTAGTTTTCCTGGCTTACAAAACCTCCGGGATTCTGGCAAAAGGTACGAACCTTGTCCTTGAAGGGTTTCGGGTAACCTATGAGTTTTGACTCATAGAGGATCGTATTCACCTCTTCGATGATCTCGTTCCGCACCTCTACCCGCACTCCTATGTCTACGGTTCCGCTCTGGTGTTCTATGCCGTTTTCATTACAGATTCTGTCAAGCCAGCCTGCTCCCCTCCGTCCCGTTGCAACGATGGTAACGGGAGAATTGACAGTGAAGGTTTCACTTTCTCCGGCCTTCTGGGCTTCCACGCCGAGACAGCGATCCTGTTCCAGAATGAGGTTGAGCGCTTCGGTGCCAAAGAGTATCCGCACCCCATGATCGAGGAGATAGGCCTGAAGGCGTGCGTAGAGTTCCTGTACCTTTTCCGTTCCCATGTGGCGGATCGGACAGTCCACCAGTTTCAGTCCCGCCTGTATCGCCCTGCGCCTGATCTTCTTTGTTTTTTCGGGGTTTCCGACCCCTTCGGCTTCCTTCGCCGCCCCGAATTCCAGATAAATGCTGTCGGCATAGTCGATGAGGGCCTGGGTTTCTTCTTCTCCTATAAGGGCGGGGAGGTCTCCCCCCACGGCATGGCTCAGGGAGAGTTTTCCGTCGGAAAAGGCGCCCGCGCCCGAAAAACCCGTGGTGATATGGCAGTAGGGCCTGCAGTTCATGCATTTGCCGGTTTGGATTTTCGGGCATGAACGTTTCTCTATGGGTTTCCCTTTTTCCAGCATGACAATATTACTGTTTTTTCCCAGCCGTATCAGTTCTATCGCGCTGAAGATCCCGGCAGGCCCGGCTCCCACGATTAATATATCCGCATTCATCTTGTTTTCAGAATCCTCCCCGAAGGAATTTGCATATTTTGCATTCTGTCCATATAATAATAATGGATTGAAGAAAAAAAGAAAACACGGGAAGAGAAATGGAAGAGCGGAACTTTGTAATAACAGGGGATATTGTTCACAGTAAATCTCCCGGAGAGCTTGAAACCCTGGAAAACGGCTGTCTTGTCTGCATCGGGGGAAAATCCGCAGGTCTTTTCCCGGCCCTGCCCGGAGAGTACCGGAATCTTCCCCAAAAGGATTATGGCGGGAAACTTGTCCTCCCCGGCCTCAGCGATCTCCATGTACATGCGCCCCAGTTTGGCTTCCGGGCCCTGGGGATGGATCTGGAGCTTCTCGACTGGCTAAACAAAAACGCCTTCCCCGAGGAGGCAAAGTTTCAGGATTGTGAATATGCCGGCCTTTCCTACGGCATGTTTGTCGAAGCCCTCAGGAGAAGCCCCTCATGCCGGGCAGTGATCTTTGCCACCCTTCATACGCCCGCAACGGTCCTTCTTATGGAGAAGCTTGAGGAGGCAGGGCTTGTATGTTTTGTGGGGAAGCTGAACATGGACAGGAACTGTCCGCCGTATCTGAGGGAAGAGTCTGCTGCAGTTTCCCTGTCATCCACACGGGAATGGCTTGAACAATCGGAATCCAAATTAAAGTCCGCAAATATAAGGCCGATTCTTAGTCCCCGTTTTATTCCCTCCTGCAGCGATGAACTTTTGCGGGGTCTTGCGGGGCTGCAGAAAGAGTACGGCCGCAAAAGGCCGCTTCCCCTGCAGTCCCATCTTTCCGAGAACCGGCAGGAGATAGAGTGGGTAAAGAAACTCTGTCCGCAGAGCAGAACCTATGCCGGCGCATATTCGGATTTTGGACTCTTTGGCGAAGCGGGGCCCGCGATCATGGCTCATTGTGTATGGCCCGAAGATGAAGAGATTGAACTCATAAAGAAACGGGGAGTGTTTATCGCCCACTGTCCTCAATCAAATACCAACCTCTCCTCGGGTATAGCGCCGGTGAGGCGTTTTCTGGAGGCCGGCCTCAGGCTGGGCCTGGGCACCGATGTTGCAGGCGGCGTACATCTTTCCGTTTTCCGGGCCATGAGCGACGCTATTCAAGTTTCAAAACTCAGGCAGGCCCTCCTTGCCCCGGAGGAAAAAGCTCTTGGCCTGGAGGAGGCCTTTTATCTGGGCAGCGCCGGAGGTGGAGCCTTCTTTGAACAGGCGGGCATGGGAAGATCCGGCAGTTTCGATGCGGGAAACGATTTTGACGCGCTGGTTATTGATGACATGAACCCTGTGTCGGGACTCGCCTCTCCCCTTCACCTGAGCCTCCGTGACCGGCTTGAAAGGCTGGTATACCTTGCCGCCGACGGAAACATAAACGCAAAATATGTCAGGGGACTTCAGGTTCTATAAAGCTGAATTTCCCCACATCGAAAAGTCCGCCGCAGCTTACCTTGAGTTCGGGAATCACCACAAGGGACATAAAGGCAAGGCTCATCACAGGTTCAAGGCCTCTTTTGACTCCCAGTATATTCCATGCACATTCATGAATTTTTTTGAGTCTGCCGTCCACCCATTCGCCTGTCTTGTCGCTCATGAGTCCCCCCAGGGGCAGGGGCATGTCTTCGAGTACCTTTCCGTCTTTGACAAGCGCAATGCCGCCTTCCATTTCGATAAGCCTCTTTACCGCCAGGGCCATGTCGCCGTCGTTTACCCCGACAGTAATAATGTTGTGGGAATCGTGTGAAACGGAAACCGCAACAGCCCCCGCCCTGATGCCGTAGCCGCGGAAAAGCCCCAGTCCCACCCTGCCCGTATCATGATGCCTCTCGATGACGGCAATCTTGGAAATATCTTCACCGGGACTGTACACAAATTCCCCCGCGGAATTCCGTTTGACGGAGGCCGTACCCTTGCCGGTAACGACGCTGCCCTCTTTTACATCAATGACATAAACACTGTCGCTTTTAAGGGTGAGGGCAAGCTTCTCTTCGGAAAAATTCCTGACATGAAAACTGTTTCGGAGGATTTTGAAATTTTCCGATGAAGCGCCGGTCTTCCCCGACCCGCAAAGGCGGCCCCCTTCCGCGGCAAGTTTCCCTTCAATGTAAACCCGCTTTACCTTAAAGCTTTTAAGATCCTCAACAAGAACAATGTCGGCCCGGAGACCCGGCGCAAGGGCTCCCCTGTCTTCAAGCCTGAAACATTCGGCCGCGTTGAGAGTCGCCATCCTCAGGGCGCTCATGGGATCTATGCCTTCTTCGATACAGATCTGCAGATGCCTATCCAGGTGGCCTTCTTCAAGGATCGTCCTGGGCTGGCGGTCGTCGGAACAGAGGAGGCAGCGGCGGCTGTTTTCCGCGCTAAAGCCCTTGAGCAAATTCCGGAGGTCGCGGCAGGCCGAACCCTGGCGGAGCATCACGTACATGCCCCGGGAGATCCGCTCCTCCATTTCTTCCACGGTGGCACATTCATGATCCGTATGGATTCCCGCCGCGATGTATGCGTTGAGATCCTTCCCCCGCACCTTGGGACTGTGGCCGTCGATAAGCTTACCCGCATTTTTGGCGAGGAGTATCTTTGCCAGCGCCCCGTCTTCGGCCTTTATCACCGCCGGGTAGTCCATGAATTCTCCCATGCCGAAGACGTTTTCGTCCTCCATGACCGGCTCCAGAGCCGCCGCATCAAGAACCGCGCCTGAATATTCAAAGGCGGTGCTGGGAACGCAGGAGGGCATCATGTATTTGATGTCGAGGAGAGCCTCTTTGCCGAGCTTTACCATGGCATAAAAGCCGGGAAGCCCGGCGACATTGACGATCTCGTGGGGGTCTGCAACGATCGTCGTGGTTCCGTGCGGCACAAGGAGCCTTCCCAGTTCCCCGGGGCTGATCATGGCGGATTCGATATGGATGTGGCTTTCGATGAAACCCGGCAGGACATAGGCTCCCCCGGCGTCAACTATCTCTCTTCCCTCGTAGGGCGAATCTTTTGAGCCTTCCGTGACAAGAGCGGCAATCCGGCCTTCGCAGAGGACAAGGTCTCCCCTGATAAAACGCCCTCCATACACATCCGCCAGAATCCCATTGCGGATTATGAGATCCGCCTTCCGCCTCCCGGCCGCCGTATCAATCAGTTTTTTTAACTCTGGTTTTTCCATATATGTTTCAATATAATATAGTTGGACTTTTTCAAAATATCAAATTTTGAATTGGGTTTGTTCCAAAATTGTGATCCTGCCGGATTTTGGAACAGCCCCATCCCTTTTGGGCGAGGAGGTCAGGGGCGGCCCGGATTCTTCATT
>JAITES010000095.1 GCA_031281925.1 Treponema sp.
GAATTGAATCTTCCCATAAACCGTATCTTTATTACCAATGGCGGTTCAAAGAGCAAACTGTGGCGGCAGATTGTCGCCGATGTAACGGGTTTCGATCTCCTCTATGTCGGCAATAATCAGGGCTCATCCGCGGGAGCGGCGCTCCTAGCAGGCATGGCTGCAGGCATTATGGATACGGAAACGCGTTTAAATGGCGAAGAGATACCGGTTATCCATGATCCTGTCCGGCACGAACAGTACCTGCACGGATATACAAGGTACCGGAATTTGTATGAAAAGCTGCGGGGATTCTTTCTCCTGCCTTGATTCGTAGAGTACTAATTACCTGGGGCCGTTCCAAAACCATTGAGGTTTTGGAACAAGCTCACCTCAGTTCAGCTTCTCCAGGGGCTCCGTGTCGTTGGGGCAGTCGGTGTTTGGCAGGCGGACAGCGGGAACGGCCCATTTAACGGCATTGATGATCACCCTCTGAATATTCTTGTTGAGGTAATTCGGGTAGGTTTCATGTCCCGGCTGGAAGTAGAAGATCTTGCCGAATTCCCGGTGAAAGGTAACGCCGCTGCGGAACACATTGCCTCCCTGGAACCAGCTTATAAAAACCGTCTCGTCAGGGTTGGGAATGCCGAAAGGTTCCGAATACATCTCCTCGCAATCAATGGCAAACTGCGGCGGCACTCCTGCCGCAATCGGGTGCTGGGGACTTACAGCCCATACCCTGCAGCGTTCATCCGCTTCCCGCCAGGAGAGGCGGCCCGAGGTGCCCAGAAGCCGGCAGAAAGCCTTGCTCCGGTGGGCGGAATGGAGAAAGACAATCCCCATACCCCTCTGTACCCGGTCTACAAGGCGCTGGGCAAACTTGTCTTCCACGATGTGGTGCAGCATGTGGGCCCAGTAGACCATGACATCGGTATTGTCAAGGATATCTTCGCCAAAGCCCTGATCGGGATCGGTAATGACCGAACATTTTGCCTTTATGCCGCCTTCCCTGTTGAGGAAATCTGCGATTGCGACATGCAGCCCATTGGGGTATACCTTTGTTATCTCTTCCCGTTTCTGTTCATCCTGGTATTCATTCCAGACAGTAACTCTGATATCACTCATTACGACTCCTATTTCTCTTCAAAGTAATACGGCTTTCCCGAGGATGCGGATTTATAGATCCCTTCCAGTATCTTTGTTACAACCGCGGCTTCTTCCGCCTGTACATAGAGTTTTCCCTTGCCCTGGATTGCCTTGAGGAAACATTCGGCCTCAAGGTCTGTGTCTTTCGGCATCTCGCCGCCGTAAAAGGCAACGCCGCCTGCTCCCAGATCCGGCTTCATGGTAAATTGTTTACCATTTTTAACTCCATTAAGCTCAAGTTCACCCGCAGCCGGCATGTCTGCGCCGCCTTTGGTACCGCAGAGGGTGGTAACCGCTTCCCTCACTTCGGTAATGTTGAGCGCCCAACTGGACTGCAGTATTATTGTTGCGCCGTTCTTCATCACCACAAAACCAAAGGCCGAATCCTCAACGGTGAATTTCTTTGCGTCCCAGTCGCCCCAGGCATTTCCGGTATTCTTGTCCTTGTTGAGTTTGTGATACACCGTGCCCACCGCATAGAGGGGTTCGTAGTTATTCATCATGAAGAGGGTAAGGTCAAGGGCGTGGGTGCCGATGTCGATGAGGGGGCCGCCGCCCTGTTTTTCTTCATCCAGGAAGACACCCCAGGTGGGAACCGCCCGCCGCCTGATGGCGGTAGCCTTGGCAAAATAAATCTCCCCCAGGGTACCCGCGCCGCATTCAGTTTTAAGAAAGAGACTGTCCTGCCGGAAGCGGTTCTGGTAGCCGATGGTAAGAATTTTTCCGCTCTTGTCCCTGGCGGCGATCATCTCTTTGGCTTCTTTATAGTTTATAGCCATGGGTTTTTCGCAGAGCACATTTTTGCCGGAAAGCAGCGCCGCCACAGAAATCTCGCTATGGGATATGTTGGGGGTACACACAATCACTGCATCAAGGTTTTCCTTCAAAAGATCCTTGTAGTTCTTGAAGACCTTACCCTTGCCCCCGGCATATTCCTTGTTTGCCTTCTCGGCCCGGTCGGGAATTATATCGCAGAACGCCGCAAGTTCCACTTCCTTGAGCTTTGAAATAGCCAACAGGTGCTTGCCGTTGGCAATCCCGCCGCAGCCGACTATCCCATATTTTAATTTAGTTGCCATATTATCCTCCTGAAGGTACATAAAGCGGCGTCGTCCGGAATTTCCGGACAACGCCCTTTATTTCGATACTAAGGCACCTTTCAGAACTTGTCCAGAGAGAGGAACGGATCTTACCTCTGGCGGGGGGGCATCCTGCGCTCCCGCCATTCTCTCGAACCGTGCATGCCGTTCATGTGTCCCTGCAGACCGCGAGTGTTTGGAAACCAATGGTACGGCGCCGCCTCCGGCCGCCTGTGCATATACCGGTCAGGCCCGTGGTCGAAAGTCTTTGACCATGGATTAAAACCCCTGTCCTCTCTCCTGCCTTCTGTAAGGAGGAGATCGTAATCCTTTCCGTTAAGACTGAGTTTTTCAGCCCTGATTACCCTGAAACTGCCCTGTGAATCACCGGTACGGGGGGCAATTTCGGCTTTCTGCCCCTCGGTCTCCGGCCGGGTATTCCGGTGCTTCCGTTCCGGAGCCCACACGGTTCCCTGCAGAGTTACTGCGGCCCCTTCCTTTAAGCCGTCGACAAAACCGGCCAACTGCCCCAGGCCCCGGACATAGTAAAGACCGTCTTCCGCCTTGAGGGCAATCTGTCCGTATTCGACAACAAGGGTTCCGCTCAGGGTTTTCTGTTCCATTGCAGGCGCCTTATCCCGGGCAAAGGCTGCGGCGCCAAGGGCCGCAATCATGATCGCAGTGAGAATGATCTTTTTCATTTCTGCATACTCCTTGATACTAAAATTTTAGCATATTCACGTTATTGAACATGCCGGGCTTTTCAAAATATCAGATTTTGGAAATACCCCTGTCTTTAGTTAAGCAAGAAACATGCCAGGATGAAAAATGAAGAACCCAGGCCTGCGAATCAGCTATTTTTACTCTGAAAAGTTCCGGGAATGGCTCCAAAGCCCCAAAGCAGGGTTGGGAACAAAGAATATTTTTTCTCCGCCGGGTAAAGTATTCCATCCAATGGGTAAATTTTTCACGTCATAACGCCTCAGGGCCTCTTCCAGATCTCCCCATTCATAGCCTACCGATTCGATTTCCCTCCGGCTCATGAGCGGCCCAGGGCAGTAGCGCACCGTAAAACGGCCTTCGCTGGAACCGTGGATAAGGTGTGCGGCGGCGGAGAGGCTTTCCCCCAGAAGGGATTCCTTTTCCGCCAGTTCCCGTATATGTGCGGCAGGCCGGTAGCCGTAATGCCGGATCAGCGCATCCACATCCCGGTCTTCCCCAAAGCGTTCCAGGGCGGGAGCCAGAATGACAAGTTCCCCTCCGTCCGCCATTGCCATCCGGGTACGGTAGATCGCCTTGTTCCCAAGCCATGTGGTTCTGAACTCCTCAGGCTCCAGGTACACAAGCGCCTTTTGCACAGGCTCATCGAGAAGATCTACATTCAGCTCCCCGGAAAGGGCCGCCGCTTTTTCAAAACATTCCCTGCCGAAACCGGCAAAAAGCCCCCGCAGCGCGAGAGTCTTGTCCGGACGAAGGCCGGCAACCGTCAGTATCCAGAGGATGGGGGGAAGCTTTTCTGCGGAGCGTTTGAGCCCTTCGTCAAACAGGGCCCGCACCGGTGTGTTTGACCGTCCCATTATCTTCTCCATTCCATAGCAGGCGCCGGCAAAGTGACTTTTATCGATAGCCTCTTTTCCCCCGCATCCCACGAATATGTTTTTGGCATGATTCGCCATACCCGCCACTTCATGGGGCACCACCTGCCCGATGGAAACGATAAGCTTGTATGCGCCGGAGCAAAGCTGCCGGTTAACCTGTACAGGCCAGTCAAAGCGGACTGCCCCCTTAAAGGTTTCTTCAACCCAGTCATCTTCAATGCGATCCAGTTCAACTACATCCCTGCGCCAGTCGTGAACAAGAAAACGTTCTTGGGGAATTCCGGAAAACATTCGGGAAATTTCAGGAGCGGTCATGGCCATGTGAGTCCCCAGGGCAGGCATCAGCATGGAACCGCCGCCGCGGCGATTGAGTTCCCGGAAGACAATGCCGCTTAAATAGCCTGCTCCGGAATGGAAACGGGTAATATCCGGCGGCAGAATCAGTGCGGGGCCGCTCTCGCCGATTTCCTCCAGGGCTTTTTCCAGGGCACAGGAGATAAGCGAATCAAGCTCTGCGCGGGAAAGATCTGCGGGAAACTTCATTTCCTGTCCGCCCTAGAGCCACAAATAGACTTTATGCAGCCTTGTGCAGATAAACCATGTTCCTGCCGCCAGTGCAAGCGAGCCGGGAATGGGGCTTATCCAGGTATCGGCGTTGAGCAGAAGATTCCGGCCGAGCAGGACGAGAAAGGAACCTATGCCGATAACAATAAATTCCTTTTCGCCCCTGAACCAGGATGAAATAAAGAAACTTATCAGCGTAATGATG
This sequence comes from Treponema sp., assembly GCA_031281925.1. GTDB lineage: Bacteria > Spirochaetota > Spirochaetia > Treponematales > Breznakiellaceae > JAIRNJ01. The sequence goes on from JAITES010000095.1 coordinate 4,569, forward strand.
AGCATTACGACCTCCACCAGGCGAAACATGGGCAAAAAACCGGAAATCATGCTGAAACCGGTATCCCAGGAGAGGGTATCCACGGGGACTCCAAGGGCGATAACCAGGGTTGCCACCACTATGACAAAGAGCGTGATACGCTGTTGCTGGGCCTGGAATCCGGCCGCATAGATCGAAGCGGCAAAGAGTGAAAAGATACCGGCATAGCGGCCGAAAAGGAGGAGCCGAGAAGAGATCATCAGGTAGATGGGAAGAATCTCATGATCCATGTTCAGGGGCACCACGATCCTCATGGATTCAAAGCCGAAAGACAGCACAAAAAGTGCAAAAAAGAGGATCTCCGGAGACTGGGTTTTTTCAAAAAAATAGTAAATAATAATACTGGCGGTGAAAGAATAGAGTACCGAAGCGATTATGGAAATATATGCCCCGTAGGGATTCATTTCGAAAAATTTCCCCCCAATCAACCGCCCTATTCCGGCGGAACGGCGGAAGGCGGCGGCAGCGGCATCCGGACAGGCGGCAATAACCCTTGCCGAACTTGCGGCCACTATGAAGAGGAACACCGAACTAAGCGCAATACTCACTTTTAAAATGGTATTTCTGCCGGACAGGGTCATATAAAAAGCATAGCTCATGAAGTCCTTTCCCTCAAGGCGGTTTTACTACATGCCGATACCTCTAAAGAGGAGATTCCCAAATCTTCACGGAGCGGAGGTACGCATGTTAATGAAAAAAACTGCCATATTAAGCGGCATGATTCTGCTTGCTTTTTCCTTATGGGCGGGAGATACAGCATCTTTTGTAGATCTGGGCTTTTCCCCCGACGGACAGGTGTATATGTTCGCCCAATACGGAGTTCAGACTTCAACCCTCAGGCCCTGGGCGGATCTTTTTGCAGTGGATGTGCCCCGGAATAACTTTGTTTCCGGCGGGAAACTCTCTTATATCCACGAAAGCCCGGTGATGGCAGGCCAGGATGGTTCCGGCGCTTTTTTCAGGCTGCTTTCCCGTAACGGCGCGTTGGCGGATCAGAATAAGGTTACCTTTATGAATCAGGGGAAACCCCTCTATATTTCCCTGGAAAACGGTGACGTTCCTTCTGACGGCACCCAGAGTTCCGGCATCGAATTCCGCGACTTTGGCAAAGGCGACAACTACCGTGCGGTTTTGGTTCCCTATACCGAAGGAACAGGCGCAAACTTAAAATCTTCGTTTTATATTGAACTGGAAAGAACGGCCGCCAACGGAAGCCGGAAATCCTATACCATCGGTACGCCGGGCGTAAAGCGCCCTCTCATCGCTTCTTACAAAATCAAGAAGGTCATTGTCGCCCCCCAGGAAGGTTCCATAATCTTTGTGATTGAAACCCGCAAGCAGGCGGATTCAGGCTACGATGTACGCTACATGGTGGAGGCGTTGAAACTGTAGTTTTGTTTCAGAACTCTTCCGGAGGGCTGCAGGGTCTCAGTACCTGAGTCACCGGCAGCCCGTCTTCAAAAAGCCGCCTGAGGAAAACCCTGTTTTCCAGCCTGTAACGTTCCCAAAGCCCGTCTTTCTGTACTTCCGTTCCCATATATATAAAATCTTCCCGGCTCCTCTTCCCCCGAAGCTGGGCAAAGAGATAATGCCCCGCGGGAATTTCAAAACCCCCCTCTCCCCCAGCGCTTATTGGGCGCTGCCTCCCCGCAAAGAGAAGCGGCCCCAGCCAATGCCGCAGATCCGGTTCAATGCTGATCCCTTCCCCGCCGTCAAGCTCAAAGCAGAATGCCTGTTCTTCCCTTTCCTCTGTTTCAAAAGGCTCAAGTCCGGAGGCTTCCAGGTAATAAAGCGGGGCGCGCAGTTCCAGATGCTGAAACTCGATAGTTTCCATAAGATTAGATATACTCCAAAAAATTATCCGGGCCTACCACGCAGATCGGTTTCCTGTTTGTCTTGTTCTTGATAAATCGTAGAAAATAATTCATAATCGTTTTATGTCTTTGTTGAATATCCCTTCTCCGGAGGGAGTAAAGCATGATCTCCTGGCTCTGGGCGCCCTGGTAACCAGGCTTAACCCCGGAGTTATCCCCTTTGCGGAGGCGGATCATTTTACTCTTCATGTTTCGGGGGGGGAGTATAATGTAGCGGCAAATCTTTCCAGCTGTTTCGGCATGCGGAGCGCCATTGTTTCCGCCATGGTGGATTATCCCATCGGCAAGAGGATAGAGAATGCGGTCAGGCGGGCGGGTGTGGTTCCCTACTACAGGCGTTTTGCCCATGACGGAGTTCGGGGTCCCAATATGGCTATTGTCTGGAGCGATGAAGGCCAGGGGGTGCGCCCGCCGGTAGTGTTTTATAATCGTTCCAATGAGGCCGCAGACCGCCTTAAACCGGGGGACTTTGACTGGCAGAAAATTATAGGCTCCAAAGAACAGCCGAATGTGCGCTGGTTTCATTCCGGGGGCATTTTCAGCGCTCTTTCCCCTACAACCCCGGAACTGGTCATTGAAGCCATGCAGGCCGCAAAGGCTGCCGGAGCGGTGGTTTCCTTTGACCTCAATTACCGGGCCAAGCTGTGGGCGGCGGCATCCGGGGCAAACGCCGCGGAGGATTCCGGCTCCGCACAGGCCAGTGAACGGGCGTCAAAGATCCTTCGCAAGATCGTTTCCTATGTGGATGTACTTGTGGGAAATGAAGAGGATCTGCAGAAAGGCCTGGGAATCCGGGGCCCGGAGGTGGAAAAGGCCGCGGGAAGCCGCAAACGGGAGATGGATGCTTCGGCATTTTTCAATATGATAAAAAATGTAGTAAGGGATTTCCCCAACATCAAGGTGGTCGCCACTACTCTGCGGGAAGTTCATTCTACCAACCGTCATTCCTGGTCTGCCCTTCTCTGGTATGAAGGCAAAGAGTACAGCGCTCCTGTCTGCGAACTGGATATTTATGACCGGGTCGGCGGCGGGGATGGTTTTGCGGCGGGCCTTTTTTATGGTCTTATGAAGAATAAAAGCCCTGAAGAGGCTCTCCGGCTGGGCTGGGCTCACGGCGCCATGCTCACTACAACTCCCGGAGATACTTCCATGGTAAGCCTTGATCAGGTAGAAGCTTTTTCTGCGGGAGGTTCCGCACGGATCCAGCGGTAGAATGACAATATAATGTTTGAAAAAGAAGGTAAGTCATGATTTTAGGAGTACTTAATTCCGACCCGGTCATAAAAAAACTTGTTGAAGACGCTTTCAGTTCCAATACAAGGCATGAATATAATCCCCGTTTTTTTACCGGTCATGATGAAATACTTGAATTTCTCAATTTTGATCTTCCGGAAATTGTAATTATCAATTTCTCCGATCCGAAAATAGACATCGAAAACGTTATTTCCCATATCAAGGAAGACAAGTGGATTCTTAACTTCGGCATCATCGGCCTTTATTCCAACGAAAAAGACGAGGAAGAAGCGCTGCTCAAAAAATATATGGCCATCAATCTTCTTACCATGCTGGACAACTTCAGAATCCGCAGCCACCTTATGAAAAGTGTTCAGATTATCGAGCAGAACTACCAGATCATCTTCCAGCAGGAGTTCACCCGGAATCTTTTGGACGGCGCCTCGGGAGCTTTTACCATCGAAAATGACCTTTTGGCTGTTCCTCTCTTTGCGGGTATCGGCTCCACTATCCTTGCCCAGAGGGGTCTTATCAGGGCGGAAAACAAGATGCACCTTCAGCTTGCCCTGGGGGAACTCATTATCAACGCCATTGAGCACGGGAACTGCGGCATTACCTACGATGAAAAAACCATCGGCATGGAAAACGGTCTTTCGGTGGTGGATCTGGTTTCCCTCAAATGCAAGGATCCCTTAATCCGCGGGAAAAAGGTGGAATTTCAGTGGGAAATACAGAATGATAAATCTGTCTTTATTATCCGGGATGAGGGGAAGGGTTTCGATGTAAAAGCCCACCTCAAAAAGATTGCAAAACAGGACATGATGAGCCTTCATGGCCGGGGCATCAGAATGGCGAGTCTTTTTTCAAGCAGTCTTAGCTACAATGACAGGGGAAACCAGGTAACCCTGGAGGTTCAGCACGAGGCTGATGTAGAGCATGAAGTTCCTGTCGGTTTTTCAAAGGAAGAAGTGGTGACTGTTAAACGGGGAGATATAGTTCTCCGGGAAGACGAGCCTTCCGATTATCTTTATTATATCGCTTCCGGTACGTATTCGGTGTTCCATAACCTGAAGAAAGTAGGTTCCCTTTCTCCCCAGGATATCTTCATGGGCGAGATGGCGTTCCTTCTGAATCAGCGCAGAAGCGCTTCCGTGAGGGCTGACGGGCCGGGTAAACTTATACTTATTACACGCAAGGCCTTTGTTTCCATTGTCCGGGAATATCCGCATTACGGGATCTTCCTGTCAAAATTGCTGGCAAAACGGCTTGTCCGCAGCAACGATCAGAATGCTGCGCTTATGGGAAAACTCAACGAAAAAGGTAACGATTAGGGGGAAAAAATGGCAACCGTTGAAGAATTGAGAGAAACACTGGAGGCATTATCAAACAAAATTGCTTCTGCGGGAGAAGGGGCAGTGGCAGAACTGGACACTGTCAGTAAACTTGCCGCCGAAGCCGGCAGTTTGGGCATGAAGGCGGGAAAGCAGCTGCTGGACAATCTGGCCGCTTCTCTGCAGTCTGTAAAAGACGGCAAGTCTCATGTTGACAGCATACAGGTTAGGATTACGGCTCTGGACTTTTATCTAAACAAGATCAAGGGCGGCTCAAGCGAAGAAGAGCTGTAATTTCTCCCCAAAGAGTGACTCAATATGGAAAAAAAGGTCAAGGTTTGTATACTCTTCGGGGGGAAATCGGCGGAACACGAAGTGTCCCTTCAATCGGCAAAAAACATTTATGAGGCCCTGGACAGGAACAAGTATGAACCCATGCTGGTGGGAATTACCAAAGCGGGGCGCTGGGTACGGGGAGAGGCTTCGCAGTTTCTCCTGAATGCAGAAGATCCCGGCAGGATAAAGCTTATTGAAAATGGAGAGCCGGTGTCCCTTATTTCGGACAAGGCCCCGCCGGTGGATGTGGTTTTTCCTGTCCTTCACGGCCCCTTTGGGGAAGACGGCACAGTGCAGGGGCTGCTCAAGCTGGCCGGACTTCCCTTTGTAGGTTCATCGGTTCTCGGTTCCGCCGTCGGCATGGACAAGGATGTGATGAAGCGGCTTCTCCGGGATGCACGCGTCCCCATCGGCAGGTACCGGGCCCTGCAATCCCATGAAAAGTTTCCTTCCTATGAAGAAGTAAGCGCCGAATTGGGGGAGATTCTCTTTATAAAACCCGCCAATATGGGGTCTTCCGTGGGTGTTTCCAAGGTTCATAACAGGGAAGAGTACCATGCCGCTTTGGAAAATGCCTTCCGCTATGATACCAAACTGGTCATAGAGGAATTCATAAAAGGCCGCGAGATTGAATGTTCGGTTTTGGGAAACGAAGAGGCAATAGCCAGCCTTCCCGGCGAGATCTTTGCAAGCCACGAGTTCTACTCTTACGAGGCCAAGTATCTCGATGAAAAGGGGGCGGTTCTCAAAATTCCCGCCGATCTGCCTCCGGAAATCATAAAGGAAGTGCAGGATCTGGCGGTAAAGACTTTCCATACCCTCTGCTGCGAGGGCCTCTCCAGGGTGGATTTCTTTGTCCGGGAGGAAGGAAGCGCCAGGGTCGTCGTGAACGAGATTAACACCATGCCGGGCTTTACACGGATCAGCATGTATCCCAAGCTCTGGGAAGCCAGCGGCATTTCCTATTCCGAACTAATCGACCGCCTTATTCAGCTTGCCTTGCAGCGCTTTGCCAAAGAAAGCAAACTGAAAACCAGTTATCTGAATTAGTGTCTGGGGAACTGCGCAACGCCTTACTTTTCCGGTTCGGCGGGGGGCTTTAGGCCCGGAAGATCCCATTCGGCGGGAATCCTCGTAGGCATGCCTCTGGAATCCACGAAAGCCCAGGTAACTTTTGCGCTGATCAGCAGATCTTCCCCCCGCCAAATCTCCTGGGCAACCGTTCCCGATACGGCGCCCTTTTTGATCGCCCAGGTTTTTATGAGTAACTCTTCATCGGTAACGGCGGATTTTTTATAATCGATCTCTATCCGGGCTATATAGACCCCGTAACCGGCCTTGAACGCGGCCGGGTAATCGAAACCCACATCCTTAAGGTATTCATAGCGGGCATATTCCAGATAGTTAAGATAGTTGGCGTTGTTCACATGACCGTAACTGTCGCACTCATAGGTACGGACTCTCAATGTGCATTGGCTAATCATACATGTAGTATATCCGGTGATGGACTGCGTGGCAATGAGACGCCTTCCATGAGCAATACAAATGAAAATTTTAAGGTTGGCATTTCTCCCGCGGAAGGGCTTTAATCCCTGAAGTAGGCGATACGGTAGTCTGCCGCAGATCTGAAACCGATACGGCTGTAGACCCGGCGGGCCGCGGTGTTGCGTTTCTTTACAAAGAGGGAAATTCCCCAGCCCTGTTTGAAAAGGTTTAAGGAAAATTCCGCGCACATCCGCCGGGCGATGCCCAGGCCCCGGAAATCGGGATGCACATACACCCCCCCAATCTGGCAGCGGGTAAAAGAAACGGCGCTTGTGTTGATCTTCCCCACAAGCCGGCCTCCGTAATCCGCCGTCATGATCCGTTCATGTTTTACTATCTGTTCCAGATTGAGGCGGCAGGCAGCCGGATTGAATTGGGAAAAGGCGGGGAGCACTTCCTCCCTGTCGTAGGCTGACTGTAATTCAAAGAGGGCGTCCATGTCGGTGATGTCCGGGGCACGGATGATCAGTCCCGGCGGCCCGGCGGAGAGGTTTTCCCTTTCGGGCGGATTGTCCAGCGCCATAAGGTCATAGTCGAGGCTTTCGTTAATATCATAGCCCAGGGCGCTCATGCCCTGTTCCAGAGAAAATTCCTCCTGAGCCAGGCCCTGTATCGAGTGTATATGCACCTTAAAAAGGAAACGGCTTAAGAATTTCGGCAGGGGCGTGTTCAGGTTTCCGTTAAAAACAGGGAAGAGGGACTGTTTCCAGTGGATCAGCAGGGCATTAAAATGTCCCGCTTCATCCAGAACCCATACATGATTCCCCCGTTCTCCCCGGCGGAGGAAACGGCTGGAAGCCCCGACACAGAACTTCTCCCTGTTCCGTAGTATTGATTCGACCGCCGGGGCTTCCCTGTCCCCGATCCTGCGCCAGCGCCGCCTTCCGGCGGTTTTATTCATAGGGAAGCCTCCCCCTGCCGGGGACACGGCCCAGAATGACGGAAAAGCCCGCGACAAAGGATTCCGGGGCATAGCTGTAGACCGCAAGAACCGCATCCACCCAGGAGACCTGCTCCAGATATACCGGATTTAAGACCGAAAGAACGATGATCCGTTTTTTAAGGGGTTCAAGACTCCTTAACATGGGAAGGTCTGTCCCGTCGGAAAGGCAGAAGATGACGGTATCGGCGTTACGGGCATAGGAGACAAGTTCAGAAGTTCCCCGCGATGAGGAATACCAGTAGGAAACGGCTCCGGGGAAGGCTTTTCTTCCTGCCTGGAAAAAGTCTTCATACCGGCCGGCCAGCAGCACCCTGCCCGCTTTTTCGGCGTTCGTGGGGATCGCCGCGGGCCTTATCACGGTAACGCTCCGGGCCGCCAGATCCAGGAAAAAGGCCGAACCTTTTGGATCGGGAAGCTCACTCTCAATTTTTTTCAGATCCGGTACGGGGGGAACCGAAGTTTCTCCCCGCAGATATTGAAGCTTTAATTTCAGCGTCCGGCGGCATGCGTCCCTCACGCGATTCCGGAAGGCTTCATCGGTTTTCATGGCCTCCCGCAGAGTCGTCCACACAGGATCGAAGAGACTGGGGGTTTTGGACAGCATGATCACATCGTTTCCCGCCATAAGGGCCTGCCGTGCCGCCCTGGAAAGGCTTCCCGCCCAGGTGGTAGCTCCGTTCATCATGAGATCATCGGTAATGATGATACCCTTAAAGCCTATCCGTTCCCTCAGTACCTCATCCAGGAAGTATGATGAAAGGGAGGCCGGCGCATCGGCAGCCTGTGTATTTGGAAAGGAAAGGTGGCCGCTCATCACCGCGGGAAGTCCTTCCTTCGCCATTATCCGGTAGGGGCTCAGTTCCCTGTCCCAGAGCACTTCAAAGCTTGCGTCGATCCGGGGCAGTACCCCATGGGAATCCAGGCCTGTATCCCCGTGGCCGGGATAATGTTTGGCGGTGGGAATCACCCCGGCGGCCTGCTGCCCCTTCATAAAGGCGGCCCCCAGAATTCCCGTCCGTACCGGATCGCTTCCAAAGGCCCTTGTCCCGATAAGGGTAGATTCCCTGTTGGTAAAGAGATCCACCGTGGGCGCAAAGTTCATGTTGATCCCCAGGAGCGCCAGTTCCTTTGCTATATAGTAACCGGAAAGGTACGCGTCCCTGGGGACGCCGGAGGCTCCTATGGCCATGTTTCCCGGAGTTTCGCTGGTGCTGCCCTTTACATGGCGTATCCAGCCCCCTTCCTGATCGGTAGCCACAAGGAGAGGTATGCCGTAAGTCCCCGCGAGGCTGACCTTTTGCAGTTCTCCCACCGTTTGGGCAAGACGCCGGGTGTCTCCGGTATTCCAGCCGAAGATCTTTACCCCGCCGATATGTCTATCCCTGATCCAGTCCATGATGAGGGGCGAAGGCTCCGCTCCCACCCAGCCCAGCATAAAAACCTGGGCCAGGGCTTCTTCATCGCTCATGGCGCGGGTCAGTTCAAGCGCCAGTGTTTCAGGCGGCAGGGGATCTTCAAATGAAAGTGCGGGGATTTGGGCCCGGAGTACAAAAAACAGGCTTAAAAGAAAGAGAAATTTGACAGCCTTCATCAATATGCGGAGCCTTTGAGTTCCTCGATATAACGGGCGGCGCTGTGCGCGGCCGAGGCTCCGTCTCCGCAGGCCGTTACCACCTGCCGGAAAGTCCCGGCCCGGATATCCCCCGCGGCAAAGAGGCCGGGCAAACCGGTGGCCATATTCTGATCGGTTATGACATAGCCCGATTCGTCAAAGGCCAGGCCGGGAAGCTCGTTCACTTTGAGCAAGCCTGTCTGGGGGATGGTTCCCGCAAAGATAAAGACCGCATCGGTTTCCTCTTCGTAAGAGTCTCCTCCGGAGGCCTTCCCCAAAATAACGGAATTTACCCGTTTGGATTCTTTCCCCCGAATCTCAAGAAGTACCGTGTTGAAGCGTACATCAATGGCGGGGTTTTTAAGTACCTGTTCGGCAATGGAGGCCTGGGCCCGGAAACGATCCCTCCGATGCACCAGCACGACCTTGCTTGCCAGCCGGGAAAGATAGAGGGCCTCATCGCACGCGGCATCCCCGCCGCCGATAACAAACATCTTCTTTCCTTTGAAGAAAGGCCCGTCGCAGGTAGCGCAGTAGGAAACTCCCCGGCCGAAGAATTCCTTCTCTCCGGGAACTTCCAGAAGCCGGGGTTTGGAGCCTGTCGCAAGGATAACTGCCGGGGAGATGAGGAGTTTTCCTTCTGCCATGCCCAGAATAAAGCTGCCGCCCTCTTTTTTAAGAGAAGCGACCGTATCATACACAAAGGAGGCCCCGAATTGTTCGGCCTGTTTCTGGAGATCCTGGGCAAAATCGAAGCCAGAAGGCACTCCCTCTCCATGGCGGAGATAACCGGGATAGTTTTCCAGTTCACCGATAAGCAGGGCCTGGCCGCCGGGGGCAAGCTGTTCGATGATAAGCGTTTTGAGGTTTGTCCTGGCGCCGTACTGGGCTGCCGTAAGTCCCGCAGGCCCCGCGCCGATTATTATCAAATCGGCGGATTGTGTTTGTGTATCAGTCATTTTGGAACGGCCTCTCGTAATAATTCTTTTGTTTCTATCATTTTAATTGTATTATTGGAATCATGAAAAGCCCTGTATATCTCTTTTTTCTTTTCAGTCTGGGTATCGGACTATCCGGCCTTTCGGCCCAGAATTTTCCTCTGCTTGAAGCCGATCCCAAAGCCGCGGAGTACGGGCGGCAGGGAAACTATGGCTGGGAAGATTATGGGGAGATCGGCCTCTGGGCTTCCTTAACGGGGGAGGCCGCAGCCTCCGTCTCCATGGACGCCAATCTCAAGCGTATAAAAGACGCTGCGGCGGAGCTGCTTGCCTCAGCGGACTTGCCCTCCATGGAAAAGGACAGGGGTGAGTATGTGCTCCGCTGGATGCACAGGAAATTTCTTAAAAACTACTCGGCCCTGCAGACCCGAATCGATACCCTTTTGAGCAGGGGAAGCTATAACTGCGTTTCTTCCGCGGTTCTTTACCTTACCTTTGCCTCCGCAGCGGGTCTTGAAATCCGGGGTGTAGTGACAAAAGACCATGCTTTTGCAAAAGTGTGGGCGGAAAACGAGTGGATCGACGTAGAAACAACCAATCCCTACGGTTTTGATCCGGGAAACCGCAAGGAATTCCATGATCAATTCGGGAAATCTACCGGTTTTGCCTATGTTCCCGCCCGGAATTACCACGACAGGGCGGAAATAAGCCCCCTGGAACTCCTCAGCCTGATCATCCACAACCGTATTGCAGACCTGGAAAGTAAAAACCGCTATGCCGAGGCAATACCCCTGGCTATCAGCCGGGCAGATCTTCTCCGGGAGAGGAAGGAAATGGTATCCAGTCCCATTTTTGCCGACCCGGACGATGATATGATGAACAGGATCTTCAATTACGGCGCGTATCTCATGAAGCAGGGGAAGGAAGACACGGCCCTGGCCTGGGCCAAAACGGCGGAGGCTGTTTTTCCCGATCAGGCCCGCTGGCAGGAATTTACCGATGCGGCTGCAAACAACCTGATCGTAAAACTCTGCAAAAGCGGCAAATTTGCCGAAGCGCACAGGGCCTTTGAGGAAAACCGGGATCGGATCGGCGCCGAAAAACAGAAGGAAATTCCGGGCATGATCTATGATGCGGAACTGAGCGACCGTTCCAGGAAGATCAGGCAGGCTTCCGAAGAGCCCGGGCTTCTCTCCGCCATAGACGGCGCCGAAAAGGAGGGTTTTTTACGGCCGGAACGGGCCGGAGAGCTGCGGACTTTTGTCATCGGAAAAACGGCGGGTTTTCTTTCCTCCAAAAGAAACTGGCTTGCAGGCATTGATTATCTGGAAAAAGCCCTGCGCAGCTACGGCCCCAACAGGGAGCTTGAGGCGAATCTGGCGATTCTCAGGGGGAACCGGGTTTCGGATATTCACAATGCCTTTGCCGGAGCCTTTAACAAAGGCCAATTCGACGAGGCGGCCCGGATTCTGGAATCCGCTCTTGCCGAGTTCCCGGATAACCGGCAGCTGCTTCAGGACAAAAATATTATGGAACGGGCCGCAAAGACGAACCCCTAAGCTACAGATCCCGCAGTTCCCTGCGGTTTTTCAGTCCCAGTTTATCGACAATACGGCTTACATAGTTTTCAACACTGTGCAGAGAAAGCCCCAGCCTTTCGGCAATACTCTGATTGTCCCGGTCTTCCTGCAAAAAGGCAAAGATCTGCTGCTCACGCCGGGTTAGGGTATCTATTATGCCCGGGAGTTTACTGTATACCGGAAGCAGCGATCTGCTTATATACACCCTTCCGTCGAGAAGCGCCCGCATTGCGTTTTCCAGTTCCTCCTGCCCCTCGTACTTGGACACAAAGCCCCTGGCTCCATAGTCCATGGCACTCTTGATATGGGCATAACCATCATAAACTGTGTAGATCAACACCGGAGGAACCTTGCCGTTTCTGTTTTTACAGTGATTCTTGAGCCAGGGAATGAATTCAAGACCCCATTCCTTCTGTTTCATATACCGCAATTCCAGATCAAGAATGATGAGATCGGGAATCCTGGGAAGGGAAGGAAATACGGTATGGGCTTCCTCCAGAGAGGCTACTCCTCCCAGAGATGTCCAGCGGCCTGTTTCCCTGAGGACTGCGGATATTCCCTTTCGCATCATTTCATGATCTTCGATGAGAAAAAAACTGTGCGACTGACTTCCGTTATCCAATTACTGATTTACCGCCAATTCCGAATTGGATGCAAGGCTTGATGCATAGGATTCAATATGTTTGCAAACTTCTTCAAGGCCCTTCTCGCTGCGGATCTGTTCCCCCAGACGAGCGGCATTTTTCTTGTATACAGGATTGTTTACCAGATCCAGTACCTTTTCTTCAAGAGGGGAAACTTTACCTGCCTTAACAGGTTGGGTTGAGGTCTTCATCTTTACCGAACCGGGCCCGGCGCCCAGTTCTTTGACCCGCTGACCCCAGTAGAACTGATCGAGAAGGAGCGGAACCACCATCTGGGGCTTCCCCGCGCGGGCGGCGCTGTGGGTGGTACCGACTCCGCCGTGGTGAATAATCGCATCGCAGGAGGGGAAAATAAACCAATGGGGAATCGCCTTGTCCAGAAGGTAGAGGTTCTCCTTGTTGTGGAGATGAGTCCCCACCTTCCACCAACCGCAGCCTACCACAAGTTTGAAGCCATGCCGGCAGCAAATGTCAAAGAGCCGTTCGGCAAAGCGGTCTCTTTCTTCCGCATTGCAGGAACCCAGAGTAAAGAAGATCGTGGGCCTGTCGTCTTTTTTGATAAAAGCCAATACATCCTTGAGCGCCTGCTCCTCGTAGGGGAAACTGTCGTTAAAGACATAGCCTCCGATATTCCATTTATAGGGCCACTCTTTATCCACATTACCCAGATATTTGGAATACATAAGGAAGTTATCCGCGGTTTTCGGAGCATGGCTGCTCTGGCTCCTGATCGCCTTGAGTTCCAGGGCCTTGCGGCGCCTGTTGATCGTTTTAAGAACCATCATGTTAAGCCCGTTGTTGAGCATTGCCCAGAGCAGGGGTATGAATATCTTTTTGGCGGTGGGGAAGGGCATTGTGGGGGGCGGAATTGTGTTTGAAGGAAGGAAAGGCCCGAAGGCTGTACGGATGATAGGCTTTTTGCAGTATTCCGCAATGCTCCCCGCGGAAAATTCCGTGTTGCCGCAGACAAAGATGTCATGCTTTTCCAGCAGGGGGATATACTCATTGAACTGATCCTCTACCACTCCGTGCATCCATTTAATAAGAGCCTTGATATCCGGCGTTTCCTCCAGCATTCCTGCAATATCGTCCATGGCCTGGAGCACATAGTTTACTCCCGCCTCTTTGGCCTGCTTTTCAAAAATCCGCGGAATGCTGATCGTAACAAAATGCCCCCGGACTGTTAATTCCTGGGCCAGTTTGAGATAGGGATAAATATCCCCCTGAGAACCCCTGTTTGCGAGAAATATGTTCATTCCTGTTGTCCTGCTATGCCGTCTGCTTTTCCATAGTAGCAGTACCCGGGATAAGCCCGATTTCGATGAGCTTGGCCCGATCCAGTTTATACTTGTTCTCCAGACTCTCCAGCACATCTTCACCGATGCTTACCGGATGCTCGGATGCAAGCCGTTTAGTTTCCTTGTTTGCCTTTATCAGCATGGAGATCATCTTGCCGGGATTGAAGGTTATGGAACTCATGATCCAGCAGCCATGGGTACACCAGCAGTTGGCTTTGTATCCGTGACCGATTGTCTCAATTTCCTTCTTCATCGCATCGCTTTGCATGATCTTCTGTATATCATAGTCGTAGTCCTGAACCTTGCCGATTGGTTCCCGCAGTTCGCAGGAACGGAAACGCCCGTCGTAGTCGAGAACCAGGGTGGTTTCCCCGGCGGTACAGTCCATGTTCCAGGGCGTGGGCTTCTCCAGGTTGCTGGCCCGGATATTATACATGGCCCTCATGAGCCCCACAAAGAAGAATTTGGTAAGGCCGCGGCCGATGAAGTTCATTCCCTCACCTATCCGTTTGGCATAGTAGAGATAGTAGGGGGCAATCTGATCCTGAATTTCCCTGAGGGATTTTTCGGTAAGCACCTTTACCCCGTCTTCCCTGGTAACTCCCCTGGCGGCCTCAATGGTGTGGGTAGAAATGTGGAAACGGCCGTAGACCCATGCCACAAAGTCGATTATTTCCTGTATATTGTACCTGGTAATTACCGTGGCGATATTGGTGAGGATATGGCCGTCGTCCCTGAAATTTTCATGCACCTTCTGGAGTGTCTCGATGGCCCTGTAAAAACTGGGAATACCCCGCTGAGTGTCGTGGGTCTGGCCGAAACCGTCCAGGGATATGGAAATGGAGATGTTCATGTCCGGGCAGTTTTTGCGCAGCCGGGCGAGCCATTCAATGACCCGCTCTGTTTTGATGCCATTTGTGGGGAAATTGCAGTCCGTAATGTGGTTGTTTTTGTAGATCATCTCGACAATCTCGGGAAGATCGTCCCGAAGGGTGGGTTCTCCCCCGGACAGCCAGAGCCGCTTGAATTCCCCGGCGCTTTCCGAAAGCTTTTTAATCTCTTCAAAGCTTAGATCCTGGGCCTTTTTCTCCATGTCGCTGGCATAAAAGCACATGGCACATTTGGCATTACACTTCCCTGTGGTAAAAAGGAAGACCGATTCCAGTTTTCGCTTGGAATTGAGTGAATTGAAAGAACTTCCCGAACGTTTGGTTTTCATAACTTACTCCCTTATGGGTAAAAATGAGGTATTTTCAGAATCAATTTGAAAAACCCCTAACAAAGCTAAAAGAAATTATAGAATATAACCGGGATGATAAGCAAGACTTAAGTCAAGACATAGAAAAAAAATCGTATAAAAAATGGCTTTTTAAGTAGTTTTATCTAAAATTGTTGAATTTCGGGAGAATTCCCCCCCTGTAAATGCTCTGACCTTTCAACTATGATTATGGTATATGAAACTACTCCGTTTTGGCCCCTTTAGTTTTTATCGGGCAGCTCTTTCTATCGCCGTACCTGTTATGCTCCAGCAGCTCATCATGAGCATGGTTTCCCTGATCGACAACTTCATGGTTGCGGGCCTTGGGGACGTGAGCATGGCCGCGGTAAACGTGTCAAACCAGATCAACTTTATCCACATTGTGTTTATCAATGTTATTGCAGGCGCCGGAGGCATATACCTCGCCCAGTTTATGGGTGCAAAAGACGAGGAAGGCATGGGTCAGGCTTACCGCTTCAAGGTACTCCTCGGCTTGGCCGTCTCGGTGCTCTACTTTATCCTCTGCTGGACCATACCGGAGGCGATGCTCTCCATGATGACCATGGGGAACGCTGCCCAGGCGGAAATCGTGGAGCTGGGTTCAACTTACTTACGGATCACCTCATTTACCCTCTTGCCTATGGTGATCTCCAATGCGATAGGCAGCTCCTTTCGGGAGATCGGCCGGCCTTCCGTACCCCTGGTTATCTCCGCCGCAGCTACGGTGGTCAACACTGTGGGAAACTGGTTCTTCATCTACGGCAACCTGGGGGCTCCCCGGCTTGGGGTGAGCGGGGCTGCCATTGCCACCGTCATTGCCCGCTTTGTCGAGGTGGCAGCCTTTACTGTCTATGCGTATTGGGATAAAAAGCGGGGAAAGGCGCCTTTCTTTGTCCGTTTCAGCAGGATTCTCCATGTCAACTGGCATCTTATCAGGGAAATTATGGCAAAATCGGCCATGATGTTCCTTTCGGACTTCTCGTGGATCAGTTCCGAAACCATCATGACAGCACTCTACAATGGCCGGGGCGGAGCCGAGGTGGTTGCGGGCATGGCCGCCGCCTGGACCATAGCCAATATCTTTTTCCTGCTCTGGGGAGGTATCTTTACCACCACCGCGGTGCTTATCGGGGGGAGTCTGGGCGCGGGCAAACTTGACGAGGCCCGTAAACGCGCCGAATGGATCAAGTCGGGTTCCACCGTGGCAGGATTTATCATAGCAATTGTGGGAGCGGGAGTTTCCACCCTTCTCATCCCTCTGGTCTTCAGCAACCTGACATCAAATGCCAGGTCAATCAGCCTGGGCCTTGTCTATATCATTCTCTTCTATATGCCTTTCTGGGCTCTGCTCAACTCCATGTGGGCCATTTCCCGTGCGGGCGGGGACACCGCCATGGGCATGTACGCCGATGTGTCCGTGAATACCTTCCTCTTTGTGCCCGCCTGTTTCATTCTGGCCCTCTGCACAAGTATACATCCCGTATCCATGTTCGCCATCGTAAAGCTTACTGATATTATCAAGTATTTTATCGCCCGGCATTTTCTCGGCAAGGAACGCTGGGTGCGGAATTTGACGGCACCGAAACATGGATGAACAACTTTTTGGATCCATTTTCAGAGCTTTTTTCTTTTTGCCTTTTTGTATTATCTTTTTATTATGAATAAGATCGTATCGAAAAAACAGCTTTCCGCGGATGTTTATGAGATGAGGGTGGAAGCGCCCCTCATCGCCGGGGCGCGGAAGGCGGGGCAGTTTATCATAGTGCAGATTGACAGCGACTGGGGGGAGCGCATACCCCTTACCATCGCCGATGCGGATCCGGCCGCGGGAACCATTACCATGGTCTTTCAGGCCGTAGGCGCGACTACACACAAGCTGGCGCTGAAGGAGCCGGGGGATCATGTGGAAAATATCCTGGGCCCCCTGGGTAATCCTACCCATATTGAAAAATTCGGAACCGTGGTGTGCGTGGGGGGCGGTATCGGCGTAGCGCCGCTTTTCCCGATAGTTCAGGCAATGAAGGAGGCAGGCAATACCGTAAAGGTCATTACCGGCGCACGCACCAAGGAACTGCTGATCTTTGAAGAGAGGATGCGCCGTTTTGCCGACGAACTTGTCATTGTTACCGACGACGGCTCCTGTGGCCGCAAGGCCCTGGTAACCGAGCCCCTGAAGGAATACTGCGCGGGGAAGCCGAAGCCGGACATGTCGGTAGCCATAGGCCCTCCGGTCATGATGAAGTTCTGCGCCGCAACAACGAAGGAATTTGATGTGCCGATCATGGTTTCCCTCAATACGATTATGATCGACGGTACGGGCATGTGCGGGGGCTGCAGGGTTACTGTCGGGGGTGAAACCAAATTTGTCTGTGTGGACGGCCCGGAGTTTGACGGCCATGCGGTGGATTTTGAAAACATGATGCTCCGCATGCGTTCATACAAGGAAAAGGAAGATGAGGATCATCACAAGTGTCATTTGAAGCTGGGCCTGGATAATTGAACAGAGCTTTTTCAATTTTAAAAATACTTTAGAAAAGGGGTAAGATGTGAAGACCAGGGAAATTCTGGAGGCCGAAGCAGGGGAACTGCTCAGGCCCATACTGGATAAAAAAGCCGCGGGAGAGAAACTTTCCGCAAAAGAACGCATGGCGATCCCTTCCCAGCAGATGCCCGCCCAGGATCCGGAAGTCCGGAGAAGGAATGTTTACGAAGTTGCCCTGGGTTACGGCGAAGCCCAGGCCCGGCTTGAGGCGGAACGCTGTCTGGGCTGCAAAAATACGCCGTGTATTGCGGGCTGCCCCGTGGGGGTGCCGATTCCCCGTTTTATTGCGGAGATCCAGGCGGGAAACTTCAAGGCCGCCGCAGATATTATCAAGGAAACAAACCTGCTGCCGGCGGTTTGCGGCCGGGTCTGTCCGCAGGAAAAACAGTGCCAGGAACAGTGTACCCTGGGGAAGAT
Organism: Treponema sp.; assembly: GCA_031281925.1. Taxonomy (GTDB): domain Bacteria; phylum Spirochaetota; class Spirochaetia; order Treponematales; family Breznakiellaceae; genus JAIRNJ01. The sequence goes on from JAITES010000095.1 coordinate 22,159, forward strand.
CCTCAAAGATACGGAAAAAGCGGTAGCCATCGGAAGGCTGGAACGTTTTGCCGCGGACTGGGAACGCTTACAGGGTGCGGTAACCCTGCCGGCGGTAAAGGCCTCCACCGGGAAGAAGATAGCCGTCATCGGCTCAGGCCCCGCCGGCCTTACCGTTGCCGCGGATCTTGCCCGTGAAGGTCACAGTGTTACTATCTATGAAGCTTTTCACAAGGCCGGCGGCGTGATGATCTACGGCATTCCTGAATTCCGTCTTCCCAAGGCCATCGTCCAGGCGGAAGTTGAAGGCCTCCTGAAGATGGGTGTCAAAATCGAAAACAATTTTCTTGCGGGACGCACCAGAACCATCACGGAGTTTCTTGAAAAAGACGGCTGTGATGCGGTCTTTATCGGCGCGGGAGCCGGGCTTCCCAAATTCCTCGGCATCCCCGGAGAGAATCTGGTGGGAGTATTCAGCGCCAACGAGTATCTTACCCGCGCGAATCTGATGAAGGCCTATGACCGCGAAAAGGCCGCCACCCCGGTATTCCTTTCGAGGGTTGCGGCGGTCATAGGCGGCGGAAACGTGGCGATGGACGCGGCCCGCATGGCCCTGCGTCTGGGGGCCGCCGAGGTGCATGTGATCTACCGCCGTACACGCGGGGAAATGCCCGCACGGGCGGAGGAAGTGGAACACGCCATGGAAGAAGGGATCATCTTTGATTTCCTCCGCAATCCCAACAGAATTCTGGGAGATGAAAAGGGCCGGGTTACCGGCATGGAACTTCAAAAGTTTGAACTGGGGGAAAGCGATGCCTCAGGCCGCAGAAGTCCTGTCGCCATTGCGGGCTCGGAATACGGCTTTGATTGCGATACCGTTATTGTCGCCCTGGGCAACGAACCCAACCCCCTGCTTTCAAAAACCACCCCCGGCCTGCAGGCCGACAGACGGGGCCGCCTCGTGGTCAACGAGGTGCAGAAAACCTCCCTGGACAGGGTTTATGCCGGGGGAGATATCGTGCTCGGCGCTGCCACGGTGATTCTCGCCATGGGGGAAGGGCGGAAAGCCGCCGCAGAGATAAATGAGAGGCTGAAAGAGAACAAATTTATCTCCGGGTAAAGTCCCCCTTTTCACTTGGAAAAATTGTGGCGCAATGCGTCCCCTTGTCCCTGTCTCCCAAATTCAATACTATTTTCTTACTATGCCTAAAATTGATGTTAACGAGGAAGTTTTTTATACACTCGCCGGAGGCGAAAACCGGGAGGCGGGAGAATCCCTGCGGAATTTTCTTGAAGAGGCTCTCAGCTGTGCCAAGGCGGAACTGGACGAGGACAGCGATAAGAGCCTTCCCCTTCCGGAACGGCAACTCAAGATTGAACTGAACGATACAAACAGGCCCGATCTCTGGGCTACCGCGGGCTGCGCACGGCAGCTCAGGGTCTATTACGGGGGAAACATTCCTGAATATCCTTTCTTTTCACGGCCGGGGGTTCCGAGGCCTGCCGGGTACAAGGTTGTCGTGGAAAAATCGGTGCAGAAGGTAAGACCCTTCCTTGCCGGTTTTGTGGCTGCAGGCAAGACCGTAAGCGATGCGGGCCTGCGGGATATGATCCAGACTCAGGAGAAGCTTGCCTGGAACTTCGGGCGGAAGCGCAGGACGATTTCCATGGGGCTTTACCGTATTGCCGTTATGAACTGGCCGATTCATTACAGGGCCGTCGATCCCGACTCGGTGTCTTTTGTTCCCCTTCAGTGGGATAGCCCGCTTACTCTCCGGGAGATTTTGAAGCAGCACCCCAAGGGTAAGGAATACGCCTTTATTCAGGAGCATGAGCCCCTCCATCCCCTGCTGGTGGATGCAAAGGATGCGGTTCTCTCCTATCCGCCCATCATCAATTCCGCAGATCTGGGGGCGGTGCAGGTTGGCGATACGGATCTCTTTGTGGAGCTTACCGGTACGGATCAGCATGCGGTAACGCTGGCCGCTTCCATCGTGGCCTGCGATCTTGCCGACCAGGGCTTTACCATTGAGCCTGTGGAAGTAGAGTATGAATTTGATACCCCCTTCGGACGCAGTGTTGTTAATCCCTATTATTTCCAGGAGCCGGTATTCTGTTCCCTCAACCGGATCGAAAGGTACCTTGGGGAGCGGATAGAGGCGGCGGACTGTGTAAAGGCCCTGAAAAAAATGGGGGTCAGGGCGGAAATTGCTGATGATGTTGAACGGGGGGCGGACAGGGGAGACGCGATTGAGATGCCCTCCGAAGGGATACGGGCCTGGCCTCCCGAATACAGGAACGACTTTCTCCATGCAGCCGATGTGATGGAGGATGTCATGATAGGCCGGGGGCTGGGGACTTTCAAACCTGAACGGCCCCGTGACTTTACCATAGGCCGGCTGATGCCCATTACCCTGTTCAGCCGCCGGGTAAAGGAGATCATGATCGGGATGGGTTACCAGGAGATGATCTACAGCTACCTGGGTTCCCGGAAGGATCTTGTGGAAAAAGTCCGGGGCGATGGTTCAAAGATCATACAGATATCCAACCCAATGACGGAAAACTATGAGTATGTGCGGGACAGTATTCTTGCCTCCCTGCTTTCCAGTGAGTCTGTTTCAGGCCACTCGGTGTATCCTCACCGGATCTTTGAAACCGGGAAGCTCGTCTACCGGGACGAAAAAGAGAATTCGGGAGCGGTAACCCGTCAGTTTCTCGGCTTCCTCAACGCCGACCGGGACGCGAATTTCAACACCGTTGCCGCCCAGGTGCAGACCTTTTTCTACTACATCAACAGGGATTATACGGTAGAGGAGTCCGGTGACGG
>JAITES010000122.1 GCA_031281925.1 Treponema sp.
GACCGCGCCGTCGAATACAACGGGAAGCCAGGCTTCATGCTACCTCCCGCCTATTTCAAGGGCCCGCTGGAACATGGTTTTCGCCCCGTCCACAACCGCAGCATTGGCTTCGTAGGCACGGGAAGCGGAGATCATGTCCACCATTTCCGTAACGATATCCACATTGGGCAATTCCACATAACCGGTGCGGGAGCCCGTCTTAATGGCATCGGGATGAGTGGGATCGTAGCGGTACTTGTTCTCCGTAGAAAAATCTTTTTCGATTTCCACCACCCGGACTCCCTTGCCGATGCCGTCGTCCATTGACTCAGGCAGAAAGGGTGAACGCCAAAAGGGACGTTCCGCCCTGGGGCGCAGGATCACCCGGCTGCGGCGGTAGGGGCCGCCCTCATCGGTACGGGTAGTATTCACATTGGCGATATTGTCGGCAATCACGTCGGAGCGGAGCCGCTGGGCGCTCATCCCGGAAGCCGCTATGTTAATGGCATTAAAGATTCCCATTCTAACCCCCATAAAAAGCGGATGTCCCGCCGCTTAATAAATCGAAAATTAACACCTTGTGTTAATTCTAAGTCCTCAACACCTGGTTAACCTGACTGAACTCGAAGGTTTCGGCCTGGGCCAGAAGTGTATATTTCAACTGATTTTCCAGAAACAGGTTGAATTCCTGTTCAGGATCCACATTGTTTCCGTTGTTGTTATAGCTGGTTGTATAGTCCAGCACCCGCCGGATCTCTACATCCCTGTAATCCCTGGGCCTCCAGCTTGGCATGTGTTTGGGATTGGTGAGGGCAAGCTCCAGCCTGGGCTGCCGTTCTTCCGTTTCAAGGGCCCGCTTGAGTTCGCTTTCAAAATTCACGTTGGAACGCTTGAAGTTGGGCACATTGGCATTGGAGAGATTGTTGGCGATTACTTCCCCCCGGACAAGACTTGCGTCCATGCCCCGGTGAAGGAGATCTACCGTTTTGGAAAAAGTACTCATTGTTTACCGATCCTCCCGTTTATAATTATCGGTATCTTAAAAAAACAGTTAAAGGATATATCGTCCCAAATCCTGATCCTGCACCACATCGTGAAGCTTTTTGTTCACGTAATCCACGGTAATCGGTATCTTTGCCGGCGAAATATCGGGCGCCTCAAAGGAAAGTTCCTCCAGCAGGGCTTCCATGATGGTATGGAGCCTCCGGGCGCCTATATTCTCAAGCCTTGAGTTTACCTCAGCGGCAAGGGCGGCCAGGCGCTCCACTGCTTCGGCGCTGAACTCAATCTCCACGCCTTCAGTCCCCAGAAGACCGGTATACTGCTTGGTAAGGGCATTCTTGGGTTCCGTCAGTATCTGAAGAAACTCTTCCTTGCCCAGGGAATCCAGCTCTACCCTCAGGGGAAAACGGCCCTGCAGTTCGGGAATCAGGTCGGAAGGCTTGCTTACGGTGAAGGCTCCCGCCGCGATAAACAGGATATGATCGGTATTCACCGGCCCCCATTTGGTATTCACCCTTGCCCCCTCCACGATGGGGAGTATATCCCGCTGCACTCCTTCCCGGCTTACATCCGGCCCGCCGCCGCGGTCGCCCTTGACGGCAATCTTGTCGATCTCGTCGATAAACACGATGCCTGTCTCTTCCACCCGCTGCCGGGCTTCGTCGCTTACCCGGTCACGGTCAATCAGTTTTTCCGCTTCCTCCGACTGGAGAATCTCGCGGGCGCGGGCAACGGTAACTACCTTCTTCTTTTTATTGGCGCCGAAGAAACCGGCAATGCCGGAAAGGCTTGATTCAAGCTCCTCCATGCCGCCGCCCATCATCTCGATAGACGGAAACTGGGGATTCTGGCTTATCATGATCTCCACGGATCTGTTTTCCAGCTTGCCTTCCCTCAGCCACTGGCGGAATGTTTCCCGCGTGGACTTGCCTCCCTTATTCACCGCGGCAGCTTCTGCCGCAGTCTCCTTTTCCCTTTCTTCTTCCGGAGCCGAATCAGACTGCCCTTCGCCTTGAACATCGTAGCCTATAGGAATTCCCACCTGAATGGCTGTTCCGATGAGGCCTGAACCATTAGGACCCTCGGGATTTATAGAAAAAGTCCCCATGGGACGGACTACGGGCTGCTGCTTGGACTTGCTTTCCTTTGTCTTTTTTTTGGTATCCGGAAAAAGGAGATCCAGCAGGGCTTCTTCGGCCCGCTTCTCCGCTTCCACCTTTACCGATTCCTGCATCTCCTGCTTTACCATCTGAACTCCGGCGGCCATGAGATCCCTGATCATGGATTCCACATCCCGGCCGACGTATCCCACCTCGGTATACTTGGTGGCCTCAACCTTGATAAAAGGTGAATTGGCAAGTTTTGCAAGACGCCGGGCTATTTCGGTTTTACCGACTCCGGTGGGGCCTATCATGAGGATGTTCTTGGGGGCGATGTCTTCCCTGATTTCGGGATCCAGCTTGAGCCGCCGCATACGGTTCCTCAGGGCTACCGCTACGGCGCGTTTGGCTTTCTTCTGCCCCACAATGTATTTATCAAGCTCTGTTACTATTTCCTTTGGAGTAAGCTTGTCAAGGTTTCTGTCTTCTTTCATGACCGGAGAATTTGATTCAGGCATTATTTCTTTTCCTTCGAGGGCAGTTCCTCAAGTATTATCTGGCTGTTGGTATAGATACAGATATTTCCTGCGATTTTCAGGCTTCTTTCCGCAATTTCCGCGGCGCTGAAGGCTGAACCTTCAAGATAGGCAAGAGCTGCGGCATAGGCATAGTTCCCGCCCGATCCGATGGCCAGAGCGTCTTCCGCAGGTTCAATCACATCTCCTGTACCGGAGATGAGCAGGGTCTTCTGGAGATCCGCCACAAGAAGCAGGGCTTCAAGACGCCGCAAGGTTCTGTCTGTCCTCCATTCTCTGGCAAGCTCCACCGCCGCGCGGAGCAGATCCCCTGAGTATTCCTTGAGCTTCGTTTCAAAAAGATCGAGAAGGGTAAAGGCATCGGCGGTAGCTCCGGCAAAACCGCAGAGAACTTTGCCGTCCATAAGGCGCCGTACCTTCCGGGCGTTGTTCTTCATCACCGCCTCGCCCATGGTTACCTGTCCGTCCCCCGCCATGGCAACCTGTCCGTGCCTGCGGACAGCCAAAACCGTTGTACTGCGTATCTCAGTTTTCTTCATGTTCAATAATCTCCGTTCTCACTTTACCCGTGAGGGTGTGCCTTCGTATATACCCGTTTAAGCCGCTCGACATCCACATGGGTATAACGCTGTGTAGTAGAGATGCTTGCGTGACCCAGGAGTTCCTGTACCACCCGCACATCGCATCCTGAATTGACAAGATGGGTCGCAAAACTGTGCCTGAGACTGTGGGGGTGTATTTTCTTCTGTATACCCGAAAGGCCGGCATATCTGGAAATAATCCAGCGTACCCCGGGAACCGAAATGGGGCCCCCCTTCCGGTTTATAAAAACCCGGTTTGTGGGCTTCTCTCCCTTGATCCTGGCCTTCCTTTCCAAAAGATAATCCCTAAGAGCCTCTTTTGCCTGATCGGAAAAGAACACATAGCGTTCCTTATTCCCCTTGCCGATAACCCGTGCGCCGCCTGAATCTTTTTCCAGCCTGTCCAGGGACAGTTCAACCAGTTCCGAAATACGCAAACCGCCCGAATACATACAGAGTATCAATGCCTTGTCCCGTTCGGGCCACAGGATTCCCGCGGTTTCGGGGAGCACGGCGAAACTGGCCATCTCCTCCTCCCAGAGAAAGGCCGGAAGGGTTTTGGGGGAACGGAGATTTCGCAAATTATGGGCCGGATTATCACCGCGTTTTCCAAAACGCACAAGCCAGCGGTAAAAACCCCGTATGGAAGAAAGGGCCCGGTTCACGCTGACACTGGCTATCCCTTCGGCGCTGAGATCAGCGATAAAACCCTGTACCTCTCCCGGCTCCGCCTTCTCAATCTTTATCTCATGATTGATGCAGTAATTTTCAAAATGTTCAAGATCCTTCCCGTAGGCTTCCAGCGTGCGCGCAGACACTCCCCGCACCGATTCCAGATATAAAAGATACTGATCAACAAGACTCTGTTCCATGACACTCATTCCGGATTTATCACTCCTCGATCTTTGACTCTTCAATCTTTGACTCTTTGTCTTCAGCCTCATCATCCGAATGCAGATAATCGCAGTCCGGGTTTATGCAGGCTTTATGACTGCCGTTTTTCTTGTCAAACTTCTCCACGAGGAAACAGCCGCATTTGGGACAATTCTGATTTATCGGCTTGAAGTGACTGATAAAGTCACAGTCAGGATAATTGCTGCAGCCGTAGAATTCCTTTCCCCGGCCGCGGGTTTTCCGCGCGACAATGTCGCCGCCGCATTTAGGACATGTTGCAAGTGGGATACTCTTTGTGTTCCGGCATTCGGGAAAACCGCTGCAGGCAAGGAAAAACCCGAATCGTCCCAGCTTCTTTATCATGGGTTTCCCGCATTTCTCGCATATATAATCGGTCGGCTCGTCAAGGGAACCCTTGTATGATTCCAGAGTCTTCCCGACTTCGTCCACCCTGTTCTTGAAAGGATCCCAGAATTCCCGGATCATGTCCGGCCAGCGGATGGAGCTCTCCTCTACCTGATCAAGCTTTGTTTCCATGGAAGCGGTAAATGCCGAATCCACCACATGGGGGAAGTATTCCACCAGCATGTCATTGATAAGACGCCCCAGCACCGAAGGCACAAGCTGCTTGTTGGAACGGGTTACATAGTAACGATCCAACAGAACAGAGATAATGCTGGCATAGGTAGAAGGTCTGCCGATTCCCAATTCTTCCAGTGTCTTTACGATAGAAGCATCGGTAAAACGGGGCGGCCCCTGGGTAAAGTGCTGTTCCGGATGGAACTTATCAACATGAATCCTGTCACCCTTCTTCAATGCAGGATAGGGATTCCCTTTTTCTTCCCTGGACGCAAGAAGCTTCATTACCTTATAGAATCCCTTCTCGGTAATTTTGGTTCCGGAGATCCTGAAGATCCCTTCCCCCGCGGCTATCTCTGCGCTCACTGTCCGTGTTTTTGCATTGATCATCTGGCTGGCCACAAAACGTTCCCAGATTATCGTATAGAGCCTTAACTGATCCCGGCTCAGGCTGTCTTTAATATCATCGGGAGTATATTTAATATATGTAGGGCGGATTGCCTCATGGGCATCCTGGGCCTTCTTCCCCACCTCGTACTCATTGGGCTTTTCCGGCAGGGAATTTTTGTAATTGGTGTTTATCCATTCCCGAACTTCTTCCAGGGCCGCCTGGGATATACGCACAGAATCTGTACGCATGTAGGTGATGAGCCCTACCCGGCCAGAACCGATATTCACCCCTTCATAGAGCATCTGGGCTACCTGCATGGTTTTCTTGCTGGTAAAGCCCAGGCGGTTGGCTGCGGTCTGCTGAAGCTGGGAAGTGGTAAAGGGAGGCCTGGGCCGCAGGGTCTTTTCGGTTTCCCGGATATCCTGAACAATACAATCCGCCTTTTTAACCTGCTCAATGATACTCTTTACCGATTCTTCATTTTTAAGTTCCGGTTTCCGTCCCTGCCAGGAAACCAGCTGGGCGGTATAGGAATTCTTTCCGACTTTGAAATCGGCATCAAGAGACCAGTACTCATCGGGAATAAAAGATTCAACTTCCTTTTCCCTTTCGCAAATAAGCCTTAAGGCCACGGACTGCACCCTTCCTGCGGAAAGACCGTTCTTTACTTTTTTCCAGAGCAGGGGCGAAAGATTGTAACCGACCAGCCTGTCCAGCACCCGCCGGGCCTTCTGGGCATTCACCTTTGATTCGTCAATGTCTCCGGGATTGGCTACCGCTTCCCGTATGGCCTGGGGAGTTATCTCATTGAATGCGATACGTTGAATCGGCACCTTGGCATTTTTGGCGCTGATCGCGTTCCTCAGATGCCAGGCGATAGCCTCCCCCTCACGGTCATTATCACTTGCCAGTAATACACGGGCGCTTTTCTTTGCATCGCCCTGCAATTCCTTGAGGAGTTTGGCCTTTCCCCGGACGGTGATATATTCAGGTTCAAAATTATGATCCACGTCAATGGCAAGACGCGATTTGGGAAGATCGATAAGGTGGCCGATGGAGGCTTTTACCGAGTAATCGCTCCCCAGGTATTTCTCGATGGTTTTGGCTTTGGCAGGAGACTCCACAATAACAAGAATTTTTTGCTCTTTCGGCGTCTTGCGGGAAGAGCTTTTTTTCTCTTTTTTTGCCTTGTCTGTTTCCTGTCCCTCTATTTTCTTTTTTTCACGCGTCATTATTTTTTCCTATTTTCCCAAATCAAATTCAATATTGAGCTGTTTTGCCAGAGACCGGGCCAGCGCCTGTCCCGGAGGAAGTCCGGCTTCCTCTCCGTCTCTCCTGTCTTTTTCAATCTTCCATTCCGACAGTATCTCTGCCGCGTTATGAATGATCCGCGCGCCCTCTTCCGCCAGTTTCTGCGTTCCCGCCCCCGAAGGGCCCGAAGCAATACCGGCAGAAGCCGCCCAGAGATCCCTTCCCTGATCCATGGCAAAGTCCGCGGTGATCAGGGCGCCTGAATGTTCAGGCGCTTCCACAACAAGCACTCCCCGCGCAAGAGCCGAGATGATCCGGTTCCTGGCAGGAAAATTCCACCTGAAGGCTTCCGTCCCCGGAGGATACTCGGAGATGATTGCACCCCCGGCCTCCAATATGCGCCGGGCAAGGGGACGGTTGCTTTGAGGATACACCATATCCGCCCCGCAGCCCAGAACCGCCACGGTGGGAGCGGAAGCTTCAAGATTTCCCCGGTGGCCGGCCGCATCAATTCCCAGCGCAAGTCCTGATACCACCGCTACACCGGCCCTGCCCAATTCCCGCGCAATCTCAAAAGCCTGAGCCTGGGCGCCCGCGCTGGGATGCCTGGTTCCGACGACGGCCAAAAGAGGCTTGTTCGGGTCGGGCAGCTTCCCCCGGTAATAGAGAAGCTGCGGCGGATCGAATATCTCCCGGAGGAGCGGCGGATAATCCCCGTCATTCCATGAAGTCCAGCGTATACCCCGCTGAAGAGCGGCCCTGAAGTCGCCTTCCGCCAGAGCGCAAACAGTTTCCATGGTCCAGTCCCGCCTCAAAGGCCGGCGGATACACATTTCAATATCTACTTTGGCAGACTTGCACAATTCATCTTCCGAATGAAAATTTTCGGCCAGTTTAAGACGTTCCCCGGGAGCAAGACCGGGAATACGGCTGATGATAAAATCCAGCAAGCCTCTTTCAGCCATTATTCATCTCCAGTATAAACTCCCTGTTTTTCTGGGCCTCTGCCTTTTGGTTCTGATCCTTGGCCTCCCGGATGATGCGGTCGTAGATTTCCAGCGCCCGCTCGTTGTTTCCTGTCTGATAATAAACCCTCGCCAGGGCAAAGAGTGCGTTCATGTCCCTGGGTAGAAGTTCAGCATAATGTTCCAAATGAGGCAAGGCTTCCAGAGGACGTCCCAGCTCAAAGCTATAGAGAATTCCCAGCCCGTAACGGGGCTTTGGATAATCGGGATCAAGCTCTATCGATCTTAAATAAGCCTGTTCCGCCAGGGTAAAGTAACGCATCTGCAAATTCTCTTCCGTACCGGGAAAATCCAGAGAAGATTTTGCCACAACCCCCGCGGAGAGGCCTGTCAGGTAAAATAAAGTCGGATCCTCATTATTGTAATATACTGCCCGTTCCAGAGCTTTCAAAGCTTCATTGTATAATTTTTTGTCGATATATCTGGTTGCCAGTATCTTCCAGTAGCTTGCCGTCTGTACTCCCTCCTTGAGATTCAATGTTATCTGATCCTCGTAGAGGGCAATGGCCTTGCTGAGCCCTTCAACGGTTTCAGGGGGGCCGCCCCTGGGAGAAAGCTCCGCGATGCGTTTTGCCAGATCCCGGTGGCTTTTCTTCTTGGCTCCGCTATAAACCCCAAAGACCACGGCAAAAACAACCGCCACAATCACAATACCCGAAAGAACTTCTTTAACTTTCATTGACCCTTCCGCTCCTTGAAGAGATCCAGATTCGGCAGATACTGTTTATGCTTTTCCCGCAGGGTTCTTACATCCACATGGGTATAGATCTGGGTGGTGGCAAGATCCGCATGACCCAACAGTTCCTGTACCGAACGGAGATCCGCGCCTCCGGCGAGAAGCTCGGTAGCAAAACTGTGACGCAGGGTATGAAGCTTTGAAGAAACTCCGGTAAGGGCGGCCGGACGGGTGTAGTTCTTCCAGATCCCCTTTCGGGAAAGCCGTTTCCCCGTCTTTCCTATGAAAAGGGCCCGTGACTGTTTCTTTTTTGCAAGGGCAGGCCGGGCCTCTTTGATGTATTTTTTCAGAATCGTTGCCGCCTGAGATCCAAAGACTACAAGCCTCTCCTTGTTTCCCTTTCCCCGTACCCTGGCGGAACCCCCCGGAAAATCCACATCTTCCACATTCAGGGCAACCGCTTCGGAAACCCGCAGTCCTGCCGAATAGATCAACTCATAGAGAGCCCGGTTCCGCAAACCCAGCGGAGTTCCGTCATCCGCAGCCTTGAGGACATCCTCCACGGTACACTGATCCAGTACGGCAGGAAGGCGCCTCTGTTTTCTGGGTGTCTCCAGAAGCAAAGCCGGGTTGTCCTGCCGGATTCTTTCCGCTTCCAGAAACCGGAAAAAGGATCGCAGGGCCGAAAGCGCCTTGGCCGTAGAAACGGAATTAATGCCCTTCTCACCCTGCCTGCGGAAATTGATGTACTCACTTAGACCCGCAGAATCAATCTTTTCCGCCTGCAGGGCTTCCCTTTCCAGCCATTCCAGAAAACGGCGGATCTCAAGCCGGTAGGTATCAGCGGTGAGCCGCGAGCGTCTTTCCAGAGCGATGAGACGGGCATAAAACCGTTCTTCCAGGCCGTTCTTTTTCACTTGGGATTTTTCTCCGTTCCCGTTTTGCCGGAACCGCCGCCGAAATCAAAACTCCGGTTCTTGTCCATCTCCTGCTTTTTATCGCGGATTATGGTAGGCACATCAAGATCGTCTGGGATATTCCGGGGGCCCAAAAAACCACCGCCCTTGCCCTTGTTGAGAATCTGATCCCATTCATCAATGTTGTAGACATCCCCTTCCGGCCGTACCAGATGAAGGTTTTCCTTCTCGCTGCTCTTCTTGTCTTCACGGACAAAGCCGGTAGCAATTACCGTTACCTGAATTTTTTCTTCCAGCGAAGGATCGATAGACAGGCCATGGATCAGGTTAACGTTCGGATCCGCTCCGTTCCGTATGGTCTCTACAACTTCCCTTACCTCCCTCATCGCCAGATCTTCACTGGCCGCGATATTCACCAGAATACTGGTAGCCCCGCTAATGGTAGTGCCTTCAAAGAATGGATTATCAACTGCCTGGGTAGCAGCCTGAACGGCCCGGTTTTCCCCGACGGCAGTACCGACGCCAAAGAGGGCATCCCCCTTTTCCCGCATGGTTTCCGCAACGTCCGCAAAATCGGTGTTCACAAAATCGGTTCTTGTGATGATGTCTGAAATGCCTTTAACTCCGCAGTAGAGAATATCATTGGCCTTAAGGTATGCTTCCCTGGCCTTTATATCCGGGTTAAATTTGAAAACATTCTCATTGGGTATAACAATAAGAGTGTCAATCGATTCCCGCAGTTTCATGATTCCCGCATTTGCAAGTTCCATCTTGTAGGGGCCTTCAAATTCAAAAGGCAAGGTTACAATACCTACGGTAAGCACTCCCTCTTCCTTGGCAAACTTGGCAATTACCGGGGCGGCGCCGGTACCGGTTCCTCCGCCGAAGGTAGCGGTAATAAAAACCATATCCACGCCTTTAAGCCAGCTAAGAATGGTTTCCTTGTCTTCGTTGGCCGCCTTTTCACCGTTTTCAGGATCACCGCCTGCGCCTCTGCCGCCCGTTAGTTTTTTTCCGATTGGAATTTTACTCGGCGCCTTGGCTTTCCGGAAAAGATCCTGAACGTCCGTATTGACTGCGACAAACTCTACATCGGCAATGCCCTTGTCGATCATATTATTTGTCAGGTTGGTGCCGCCGCCGCCTATTCCGATCACTCTGATGATCGCAGCCGGATTTTTCCCCGGCTCGGCCTGCTCCATCGTCAGTGGAACAAGTTTCGGCCCTTCCGGAACAGAAAGTCCCACCATTTCGTCATCGCTGACCGCTGAAATGTTCATCATAATGTTCCTCCCAAATCACTTTATTTTGTTGGCAAAAATGCCCCAATTCCTTTTGCTAAAAAAACTCCTTCCTGAACCAGTCCAGCATCTTCTCTGTAAAATTCTTTTCGCGGGAACGTCCTTCGGCGGCCCCTTCCCCTTCCGCTTTTCCCCTTCCCTCACGAACCGCTCCTTCAAGTACCAGACCCAGAGCCGCGGAATAGACAGGACTGCGGTATTCGGCGGCAAGCCCTTCCACCTGAAGGGACTCCCCCACGCGGACAGGCATGTTAAACACATTGCTTGCCAGTTCCGCCACACCCAGAAGCTCCGCGCCGCCTCCGGTCAATACCACCCCTGCGGCAAGAGGCCGGGATAACGAAAGCTTGTCCATCCGTTCCTTCAGCATGCTGAATGTTTCCTGCATTCGCGGCTTAATGATCTGCATCACATGGGATTTCGGGATAGGCAAAACCCGTCTTCCCCCGATGCCGGGAACAATGATGTCATCATCATCTTCCAATAGAGGCTCCCAGCAGCAGCCCGCATCAATCTTGATCCGCTCTGCCGTCTCATAGGAAATATTCTTCAGCACGGATATATCATTGGTTACCTGGGTTCCTCCCGCGGGAATGGTAGAGGTAAAAAAGGGAGCCCCGTCATTGTATACCAGCATCTCCGTCGTTCCTCCTCCCAGATCAACCAGGGCCACTCCAAGATCTTTTTCTTCCTGGGTTAATACAGCCCGTCCTGCGGCAAGAGTCTGAAGAATAAAATTTTCTACCAGAAATCCCGCACGGTTTATGCACTTTACCAGAGTTTCGGCCCCGGTCTTTGAACAGGTAATAATATGCACCAGCGCTTCAAGCCTCACCGCGATAATATCGATGGGGTTCCTTATTCCTCCCTGATAGTCCACGATGTAACTCTGGGGGATCACCTCCAGAAATTGACGATCGAGGGGAATAAGCAGAGCCCCTGCGGCATCCAGCACCCTGCTGATATCTTCCTGCCGTATCTCACGGGCCGGCTTTTCAGGATCCGGTACCCGGATTACCCCTTTGGAATTGATCCCCTCTACATGGCTTCCGCCGATGCCGGCCCAGCAGGACTTTACTTCCCGTCCGCTCATCACTTCCGCCATCTCGATTGCCTGGGCTATTGCGCGGAGAGTAGCCTCAATATTTACCACTACGCCCTTGCGCAGCCCGGTAGAAGGAGCGATACCTACACCGGTGATCTCCAAAGCGCCGCGTTCATTCCGTTCACCAATCACGGCGGCAACTTTTGTCGTACCTACATCCAGGCCGACATATAAACCGTCACTCGACAGAATCAGCCTCCTTTGGAATATAGGATGCAATACTGCCGGAACGGAAATCAAGTTCCCGAGGGGTGGAACCCTGTTTCTCCAGCACATCAAGCACCAGCAAGAGATAACGCAAGCTGTCTTCAGTCAATTCTTTGTCCATGAGCACCCGTATGGGATTATGTACCGGATAAAGAACAAGGTCAAATCCGTCAAAGTCCTTTTTCCGGATTCCAATTTCAGAAACGGCACTCATCAATGCCGGTTCCTGTTCTCCGATCCTATAAACGCCTTCCAGTACATTTTGATACCGCGCAGGAACCATGTTTCCCAACCGGGGTTCTTCCTGCAAAAAGCCGCTTATAATCGGTATGGACGAAGAGAATCCATAATCTCCGCCTATCTCTATTATAACACCTTTCCGATCAAGAAACACGGGCAGAACCTTACCGTCTTTCATAAATAGTTCCATTGCAACAGCCTTCCTTTTGGAAAGCTTTATGTGCAAAGATGCGGGAAACTGTTTTTCTACGGATGCGGAATCTACCATCCAATGAGTTTCCAGAGCCTGCTTTACTTTTTCAGGCTTGATCTCCAGCCAGCTTGTCCTGGGGCCGATGCCTCCATGGGAGAGAATGTCGGCCTCCGCGATACCGGAGATACCGTCAATGTTTATCCGTGCAAGGGGCATGCAGGGCTGTATCAAAAGAAGCCAAACCAGTTCCGCGCCAATGAGAAGCGCCGTAACGGCAAGAAGCCTCTTTACACCTTTTCCCAGCCTGCCTCTTGCCGGCGCCTGAATAGTTTCCGGAATCTCCTGCCCATAATAAAAATCACCGGACATGTGCGCCCCCTGTAGTTTTCGAGACATTGACTATCAGCCCCGCGGTGAGCAAAGTCGTTGCCAGAGATGAACCTCCGGCGGAAAAAAACGGCAGCGGAATACCCGTAGCCGGCAGGGAACCGGACACTACCGCAATATTCACCAGAGCCTGGGAAGCCACCATGGTAGCAAGTCCGAAGGCAAGCAGGAATTTGAACCTGGTGTCCGCCCTTATGGCGCTGCGGTACGCTCTCCAGACAAAGACGGCAAAGATAACAAAAAAACAGAGAACACCAAGAAAACCGGCCTCTTCGGAAAAGGCGGAAAAAATAAAATCCGAATGGACTTCGGGTATGCTTGCAATTTTTCTTGTCCCCTGCCCGATACCCTTGCCCCAGAAACCGCCGGAACCGAGCGTAAGAACCGAAGCCTTTACCTGGAAACCGGCTCCCTGGGGATCCCATTCCGGATGGAAGAAACTCCGTACTCTGGCCAGCCTGTGGGGTTTGGTAAGGATGAGCAAAACAGAAGTGGGAAGGAGAAGTACGGTAGCGGCAATAAAGTAACGGAGACTTACTCCCGCGACAAAAAAGATCACCAGCGCATTAATCGCAATAAAAACCGCGGTAGAAAAATTGTTCTCCCAGTAGATCAATACAAAGAAAAGGGATGTGATGAGAGCGGGCGGTAAAATGCCGGATCTAAAATTTCCAAGGCTGTCCTGTTTTTTATCGAAGATATGGGCAAGATAGAGCGGAAGGGCCACCTTCACCAATTCCGAAGGCTGGTAGCCAAAAGGACCTATATGTATCCAGCGTTTTGCGCCGTTCTTCTCAAGCCCGATACCCGGAAAGAAGGTGAAGATACAAAGCGCAACGGAGAACAACACCAGAATTATTATGCCCTTCCGCAGCCAGTCAAGATTTACCAGGGAAGCCGCAATGAAGAGCAATACCCCTATCGCTGCAAGAATAAGCTGCCTGACAATAAAGTAATGACTATCCCCAAAGAAACGCTGGGCAAAGGCAGCGGAACAGGAGTAGAGGGTCACAAGCCCCATGCCGGTGAGTAATAGTACACTGCTAACCAGAATATGATCCCTGCCGGGATGCACTCTGGCAAATTGTTCCGCTTCCATCTTACCCTGTATTCCTTCCTATAGTTTATCGGTTATTTACCGGTTCTGTCTCCGCTATATATCCTATTGTATTTTCAAGGTCGAAAGCGCTATAATAGCAAATAGACCGCCAAGAATCCAGAAACGTATCACAACTTTTGTCTCGGCCCATCCTGAAAGTTCGAAGTGATGATGAAGGGGAGCCATGCGGAATATTCTCTTCTTTCTCAGTTTGAAGGAGAGTACCTGGAGGATGACACTGGCTATTTCCAGTACAAAGACACCTCCGATGATCAGAATAAGAATTTCTTTTTTTATAACGAGGGAGATAGTGGCAATGACGCCGCCCAGAGAGAGGCTCCCCGTATCACCCATAAAGACTTCCGCGGGATGGGAATTGAACCATAAGAAGCCTATGCATGCCCCCACCGCGGCAAGGCAGAATACCGTAAGTTCTCCCGCACGGGGGATGTAGGGAATCCCAAGATATGCCGAATAGTCGGTACGGCCGGAAATGTAAGTAAGCAGGGCCAGTGTAATAAAGACAAGGATCAAGAGCCCTGCAAGGAGACCGTCCAGACCGTCGGAGAAGTTGACCGCGTTGGATTCTCCCACGATTAAGAGAACTCCAAAGGGAACCCAGAGAACGCCCATATCGACAATGGGATTCTTGAAAAAGGGAATATAGAGGAACTTCATCTCTTCTCCGCCGAAAGTATAGAGCACCAGCATCACTGCAATGGCTACGGCAAACTGCAGCGCCAGTTTTGCCCAGGCGGGCAGACCATCGGAATTTTTCCGGCTTACCTTGAGGTAATCGTCAAGAAAACCGATTAACCCGAAGGCGCTGAACGTGCCCACAACGAGCCATACTTTCCAGCTCTGCAGATCCATCCACAGGATCATGGACACAAGAACCGAAAGGATGATCATGATCCCGCCCATGGTCGGTGTTCCGGATTTTAAAAGATGGCTTGCCGGTCCGTCTTCCCGGATGGACTGACGAACTTCAAGCTTTTTCAGGGCTTCGATGATCCGCCCTCCCAGCATAAAGCAGATGAGCAGTGTCGTAAGGGCCGCATAAGCGCTCCGGAATGTTAAATAGGAGAATACATTAAAAGGTGTAAATATGCGTACCAGGGGGTATACAAACTCTAGGAACAAGATTTTCCTCCTGTAAAGATATCTCCAAGCTGTTCCAGGGCACAGCCGCGGGAACCTTTAAGCAATACATGGTCTCCGGTTTGTATATGTTCCCTGAGCAGACTGGCAAGTTCTTCCATGACGGCAGTATGGAAGAACACCTTGTTTCCCTCATTCTTGAGTATCTCCGCCGCAGGCAGAGTCTCCTCGCCGTAGAGGAAGACAAGATCTCCCTTTGAACGGGAAAGCCGCCGCCCCAGTTTGCGGTGAGCCTCCTCCGAGGTCCGGCCAAGTTCCAGCATGGAACCGATAACATAGATTCTGCGTCCTGTTACAGTGATACTGTCGCAGAACTCAATGGCCGCCTCCATGGATTCGGGGCTGGCGTTGTAACAGTCCCGGATCACCGTTACAGGCCCTTCAAGAATTTCACCCCTGCCGAAAAGAGGCTTTACCGATTCCAGCCCCTCCCGGATAGCCCTGCCGCCGCAGCCCAGTTCCTGAGCAATGGCAATGGCGGCCAGGGCATTCCGCAGATTGTACTTCCCCGGCAGGGGGAACCGGGCCGGACTACCCTCCCAGGAAATCTCGGAGCCCCAAAGTCCCAGATCCCTTACCGGCCCCAGTTCCGGAAATGCCTCAAGGTTATAAAACCGGATTTTCCCATTAGTCCCCTCCGCAAGGAAATCCCGGTATTCATCATCAGAGGGAATAAGGGCAGTTTCCTTCCCGCTGAAACACGAAAAAATGTCACGCTTCTCTAAAGCTATAAGCCGCTTTGATCCGATAATGCCGATATGGGCAGTACCTATGTTTGTAATCAGGGCGATTTTAGGATTGAGAACCGCGGCCAATTCGGCAATCTCACCCTTTCTGTTCATACCCAATTCATTGATAGCAACTTCATGATCTTGACGTACATTGAAAACCGACAGGGGAAGCCCTGTTTCGGAGTTGAGATTTCCCGGATTCATTACCACCTGTTTTTCTCTTGCGATAATGGAAGCGGCAATCTCCTTCGTTGTTGTTTTTCCGGATGAGCCTGTAATACCAATTTTTACAAGACCGGGAAATTTGGAAAGATAGGAATGGGCGCTTGCCTGCAAAGCCTGCAGCGTGTTCTTTACGGCAATCAGGGCGGCGGAGGCTTTCCGGGCCAGATCCGCAAGACCAAGACCCCTGTCAAGAAGGGCGGCCTCTTCCACCAGGGCGGCGGCAGCCCCCGCCCTAAAGGCCGCTTCCACATAACGGTGACCGTCCTGTACGGCGCCCCGGAGGGCGACAAAGAGGGCGCCGGGTTTTACTTCCCGGGAATCAATGCACACTGAAGAGAAACCCCGGCCTGTAGAAAAAGAGAGAAGATGCCCCTCCATTCCCTTTTCCAGTGCGGCGGTCAATTCAGAAAAAAGCATCAGGTTCCCCTCCCCCTGCATTCCTATTCTCCTTCTATACGAATCTGTAACACGGATTCAGGATGTATCTTCTCAAACTGAAGCTCATGACTGGCAATATGCTCGATCCGTTCAGGTGATGAAAGGACGGCAATCCCGGCGATGAGCCGTTTGTTGCTCTCCAGCCATTCTTCCTGGGAAGCCTCCAGTTTTTTTACATCCTTCTGCAATTCCGCATAACGTTCCGCCTGCCATGCATTGAGAGCCAGGAGCAGCGGTACGCTGAGAGCAAAAAAATAGATCATTATATGCCGTTTCATTCCTTTCACCTTATTCATCCAACAGCTTTTCTATTACCCGGAGCCGTGCGCTCCCGGACGCGGGATTCGATTCTTTTTCCTCCTTTCGGGGGACAATCCCCTTTCGGGTGAGGATATTGAGAACCCGTTTTCCCTCACATCTACATATCGGCTCTTCAGGCGGACAGGTACAGTCCCGGTTTTTTTCCCGGAAAAAATATTTAACGATCCTGTCTTCCCCCGAATTAAAACTGATAACCCCCATCCTTCCCCCGCTTTCCAGAATCCGGAAAGCGCCCTCAAGAAGATCCTGCAGCCGGGAAAGCTCTCCATTCACAGCGGCCCTCAAGGCCTGGAATGTCTTAGTAGCCGGATGCACCGGCCCGTGCCTCCCGGCAGGCGGGTAACAGGATTCCACCAGGTCAGAGAGGGCGGCGCTGCTCTCCAGCCGGGAACGGGAACGGGCCTCCACTATTGCCCGGGCTATTCTGCGGGAAAAACGTTCCCCCGCATTGTTGTAGAGCAAATCGGCAAGTTCCCTCTCGGGAAGACGCGCCACAAGATCTGCCGCGCTGAGGGGAGAGGAAGGATCTATCCTCATGTCCAGCTTTTCATCCTTGCGGAAACTGAAACCTCTTCCCGATTCCTGGTAATGAAACATGGACACGCCAAGATCGAGCAGTACTGTGTCGGGCCTCTTGAACTGAGAAGGAAAAGCGGCAAAAAAAGATTGGGCCCAGCCGGAATAAAACTGTACACGTTCTCCAAAATCCTTGAGCCGCTCCTTTGCCTTCTCCTGAATCACCGGGTCTGCATCAATCCCGATAAGCCTGAGATCCGGGAAGCGGGACAGGAAGGCAAAACTGTGCCCCCCTTCACCCTGGGTTGCATCGACCATCAACTCCCCTTCCTTTCGGGGGGCAAGGTATTCCAGGCACTCCTCCAGTAAAACCGGCGTATGAACGAATTGCATAAAACTTTGTTTTGTATCCGGTTGAATCTTCAAGCTTAACATCCCCAATCCTTAAAAGGAAATATGACCAATGGCTTTTACAACAATAGGAGTCATCGCCTCATGCTCCCTGTAATAAGCCTCGTATTGATCCTGAGCCCAAATGGCAAGCCGTTGCCCCATTCCGCAAATCATGCAATCCTTACTGAGGAGCGCATGATCACGGACATTTTGGGGCAGGGCTATACGGCCTGCCTTGTCGACTTCAGCTTCTGTTGCAGGAGTAATAAACCGGAACTGTGCCCACTCGAGCATTTCCATGTCAAGATTGGGACTGTTCTTGATACTCTCAACAAAAGCTTTCCACGCTTCGGGAGGAAAAACCCAGATGCATTTCTCGTTCCCCTTGGTTACCCAAACGGTCTCTGTTTCCATGGCGGATCTGAGCCTGGAGGGCAGATTGATCCTGTTCTTTTCATCCAGGGTCGCTTTCTGCTCTCCAGTCAACAGATTCATGTGTTTCTCCAAACCACGAACACAAAGAAATTGGTTATACGATACCGCTTACAGCGACTTATGTATAACATTTCCCCCCACTATGACCTACTTTTCCCCACCCACTTCCTGTATATCATATCATATTCTCCCTGTAAACAGAAAAACGGAAAAAAAATTATAGTTAGCTGCGTTTTTTGGCCGGTGTCCTATACACACGTATAGTTTATTAATTTCTCCTTCAGGATTAAACTTTTTTTATGTTCATGGAAGAGTATTTCATTGTGTTTCCCGAAGGCGATGTCCAGGAGATCCCCGGAAAGCTTCCCGTCAACGGGATAGTGGACATCAACGGGAATGTCCTTCCCCTCCCCCTTTCTACGAACAGGATGATAGCCTACCGGATTGCGGGTATACGCACAAAAACCGCCAAAGGAAGCTCCGAAACCTACCATCTGCTGGAACTTTTGAGCGCGGAAGATCTTCTGGAATATACATGAAAAAGGCAGCCCTGCGGCAAAAAACAGCCCCCCTGCATCACTCCATAGGGACCGAGCGGGAATCAAGCCTGCACCGGGCGCTAAAATACCGCTATGCGGGTGAAACAGGACAAACCGAATATGAACTGGAGAACTATGTCTGCGATGTCTATACCGGCGGAGGGGAAGCTCTGGAGATCCAGACAGGGAGTTTCGGCCCCCTCGACGGGAAACTCCGCTCTCTCTGCCGCCTCTCCCCTGTGCGGATCATCCATCCGGTAGTGATTCACAAATATATCGAACTCTATGATACGGAGGGAAGCCTAATCCGCAGCCGCAAGAGTAACCGGGACGGCAGCGTCTGGGATCTCTTCAAAAACCTGCTCTACGCCCCGGAACTGCCCCTTCTTCCCTCTCTTGTCATAGAACTGGCGCTGATTGACGTGAAGGAAACAAGGGTGGACGACGGCAAAGGTTCCTGGCGGCGCAGGGGCGCAAGCATCCGTGACCGGGAACTCCTTGCCTGGCATGAGTCAATAGAACTTAAAAACATCTCCGATTACCGGCGTTTTGCTCCATTTGCCCCCGAAACGGAGTTTACCGTCCGGGATCTGGCAAAACAGGCCCGAATCCAGGCTCCCCTTGCCGGCAAAACGCTCTATGTACTGAACAAAATCGGGATTGTTAAACGGGTTGGGAAACAGGGAAGAGCTATTCTGTATTCGCAGGTATAAGTACAAAAAAAGGCAACAAGCCGCCACGCCTCATCTGCAAGCGCCGCCTGTTGCCTTTTTAAGATCGCGCGGTTTTACCACGCGTCGTTCATGTCGTCGGGGTCGCGGTTGTCTTCGGCAAAGAGGTCTACCGTTGCCCGGAGGTCATCCAGGTAGATGTAATAACTGCCGAAGGCCTCCATGGGATCACAATCAATACGGAAACCCGTTACCTTGAGGCCCAACTGATTATTGTAATGGTAATTCCGCTGGACGATGCCGTTTATCCCGTCTTCCGCCTGGGGAGGAATGGCCACGGTAAGCCTTTTCCAGCCCTGGAAGTTGAGGGTGCCCACATAAAGTTCATAGGGTCTGCCGAAAAAGTCTTCGATAAGGATCTTGAGTTCATGGTTGTAGTTACGTCCTACCACCCAGACGGAGATTGTCTTGGTGATCCCCTCAATTGGAATGGGCCTTAAGGGATAGAGCGTAAAACTTGTGTGTCCGCGGCGGAGGAAATCGACCCGGGTACCCAGGACATACCTGTCGGGAATATCCATTCCCTCTTCTTCTTCCAAAGGCACTTTACCCGCCGGGGCGCCCGCAAAAAGCCTTGTAGTCGTATATCCCGTATCGGTTGACATGGAGGAAGCCCAATATCCGTCATGCTCGAACTTTTCAACGGAGACCTCTTTCAGTTTCTGCTGAGCCGTATCAATACCGATTAACTCCGCCTGGGGAGCATCGCTGTCATCAGACTGGGCAAATGCAAATCCGGCGCATACCAGAACAAGGGCAATAATTACTGCACGTTTCATCTTTATAACTCCTTCCAAGCCGTTAATTCGAAGATCCATTGCCGGAACCATCCCAGAGCTGTTTTACATACTCAGGATCCGCCAGTTCATCCCCATCGTAGAGGGATTCAAAAGTATCCGTAAGGATCTTGAACTGGTTAAAGTAAATATAGAAATCATTGACCCTTTCGACCGGCTGTGTCCAGATACGGAATTTGATGAATTTCAGGCTTTCGAGGCGTGGAAGTACCCTCTTGTACTGGGGAATATGGTTGGGGATGTTGGTTCTGATGTTTCGCCAGCCCGTATACCCGATATTTCCGAAGCGGAGGTTGTGCACCACTCCCTGATAGTCCCGGACATACGCTTCTATGTAATAGTTAAGGTTGGAACCCCATACCCACATATCCAAATACTGAGTGCGGCCGGGAAGAGGTATCTCGTACCGTACTTCATCGCCGTCATCATTGGCCTTCGTAGCATAGACATCGATCCAGTTGTAACCCCGGCGGTCAAAATTACCGTTGATGCCCAGGCTCTTGGGCTTTTCTTCCTGATTTGCCATGGCCGCCTTCTTATAGATAGCCGTGGGCCAGGTTTCTACAGCGGCCAGCTTAGGATATTCATCGGTAACATTCCCTTCGTCATCCGTCTCTTTGTGGGTAAACTTGCTTGCCGTAGCCTTCCATGTAAGACCGGATGAACCGCTAAAATCCTCAATGACCCTGGATTCAAGATTGACGGTAGTTTCATCGCCAAATACCGGCAAACCCAGACTTGCCATCAGAATAAGGCAGATAGCCCCGATACCATTATGTTTCATTCAAATACTCCTTTGACCCAGATCCATCCATGAATCTGTTATTGGGAAACGAGATCTTAGCCTCATTATATTTCCTTCTTGTGTTTTTGTCAAACCTTCCGTCCATTATCGGCACAAAAACCATTTTTTTGATACCCCTCAACCGGTCTGCCAGGACCTTTCGGTAAAAGATTTCAGGAGCTTTTTGAAACCCTTATTTTCTATACGTTTTGGCAGAAATTTCATCTTTGAAGGTATGCTCCTTCCCCTTAGCTCTGCCAGAGGACCGGAATTTTTTATGCCCAAAACCATGGGAACGATCAGAGTCCAGTGGGAATCATCAAAAATAACGCAGGTATTCCGGCTTGTTTTGTCAGGATCGATCCAGGAAAAGAGAATTACCGGTATATTGAGGTTGCGGTTGAGGAATTCCGGCGCATGACCGGCCAGAATGACACAGGATACATCGTCGAAACTGGAATATTCTTCCCTGGAGCTGATCATTTCAGGTTCCCTCTGATATCCCTGCTCCCTGAGGGCCAGACGGAAGGCTTCCTGCTGCCCGGAAAGCGGAAGAGTGTTGTAAAAAACGAGGATGCGCCCCTCTCCCTGGGCCAAAAGACCCGCGGCAAGGCCCGCCCGGTAATAATCCGCGTTCCGGTCGGCGCTGAACCACAGTAAAGATGAATTTGCGGAAGCGGGGACTTGAGCTCTTCCGGAAGGCTGTCTGGGATCGTCTCCCAGGATTCCGGCGTCTATCTCCGGATATTTTTCCGAATATCGCCTGAGGCTGCCGGCATAACGACTGGGAGCGATAACGCAGAAAGGCCGGGGAGAGGCGTCCTCCAGAGCCAGAACAACGATGTCGGCCCCGGCATTTTCCGCAATGGTAACAGCCTTTACCGGTCTTAATAGCCTCAATGAGGCCTCAAGCCTGGAAAAGAGAAGCCTTTTGGGCCCGTAGAGCGCGGAAAAGTAGGCGTCGTTCACCACGAGTACCGGATCACGAAGGTAAAAAAGGACGGCAAAGAAGATGATTGGGGTAATTATCAGGACGGCGCAGAGCAGTTTCCACAAGAAACTTCGTTTCTTTTTCGATTTGGTTTTTTGAGTCTTCAATTTTTTGCTCTTTATACCACCATCATTGACCATTATAAGCCTTTCGCCTAGTATTGAAGTATCTTAACTCATTAAGGAGTATATCATGACCAGCTATAGGGAGTTGGGCCTGGTAAATACCAAGGCCCTCTTTGAAAAAGCCGTAAAAGGCGGCTATGCTCTTCCTGCCTACAATTTTAACAATATGGAACAGATGCAGGCAATCATCCAGGCCTGTGTGGAAACCAGGTCTCCGGTAATTCTTCAGGTCTCTTCCGGCGCCAGGAAATACGCCAACCAGAATCTGTTGAAAAACATGGCCAAGGGAGCGGTGGAATATGCCCATGAACTGGGCTGCGATATTCCCATCGTCCTGCACCTCGACCACGGCGACAGCTTTGAACTCTGTAAGGACTGTATCGAAACCGGTTTTTCCAGCGTGATGATAGACGGTTCCCACCTTCCCTACGATGAAAACGTGGCATTGACCCGCAAAGTGGTGGATTTTGCCCATGCCCAGAAGGATTATGTTACCGTGGAAGGGGAACTCGGCGTTCTGGCCGGCGTTGAAGACGATGTTTCCGCCGAGCACAGCCACTATACCCAGCCTTCCGAAGTTATCGATTTTGTCAGCAAGACAAAGGTAGATTCCCTGGCCATTTCCATTGGAACCAGCCACGGCCGGGCAAAATTCAAGCCGGAACAGTGCACCAGGGACGCCAACGGCATACTGATCCCTCCCCCGCTCCGCTTCGACATCCTGGAAGAGATCGAAAAGCAGATTCCCGGCTTCCCCATCGTGCTCCACGGTTCCTCATCGGTACCCATTGAGTATGTGCAAATTATCGAAAAATTCGGCGGTAAGCTTAGCGACTCGGTGGGCATCCCCGAAGAGCAGCTCCGCAAGGCCGCAAAGAGCGCGGTCTGCAAGATCAACATCGATTCCGACGGACGGCTCGCCATGACCGCCATGATCCGCAAGGTCTTTGCGGAAAAACCCGACGAGTTTGACCCCCGCAAGTATCTGGGGCCGGCCCGGGATGAACTCAAGAAGCTCTACGCTCACAAGAACAAAAACGTTCTGGGTTCCGCGGGGCAGGTTTGATTTGTTCCGTAGCCGAAACCTTTGCTGAGCCCCACGCCGTGCTGCATCAAACCGGACACATGCTCACCGGTTCGCATGCCGTGCGGGGCGGGTCAGGTTTAGTTTAATTATTATTTTCCGTCAGGGAGCAGAAGGCGAAAAGGGAATAGAGGCTTTTCCTCATTTTCTTTTTCGCCTTTTTCTTTGCCGGGACATTTGGACTGTTCCGGTGCCTTTCCAAAACGGCGGGAATATTGTTATAGTTAGAACAGGAGTCAATTATGGGAACAGTACCGGCCGCAGACGAAGAATTGACCTTTGAGAAGGTCTGGGCAAGCATACAAAGTCTCATGGAGAGCCAGAAGGAAACCGACCGCCAGATACAGGCAACCAACCGTCAGATGCAGGAAACCGACCGCCTGATACAGGCAACCGACCGCCAGATGCAGGAAACCGACCGTCAGATGCAGGAAACCTACAAGCGGATTGGCGAATTAGGTAATCGATTCGGCGACATGGTTGAATATATGGTTCTGCCAAACCTCCTGGTGAAATTTGAGGAACTGGGTTTTACCTTTACCAAAGCGAACCGCACCGAAATCAAGGACAGGGAGCATAATATTTTTCTGGAAGTTGATGCGCTCCTTGAAAACGGCGATAAGGTGATGGCCGTCGAGATCAAGTCCAAGCCCAATATTGACGATATACACGATCATATTGAACGCATGGAAAAACTGCGTAAATATGCCGATCTACACAATGACAAGCGGGTATACCTGGGCGCCATTGCAGGAGTGGTTTTCGGCGACAGCGAAAAAATTTACACCCTAAAAAAAGGCCTATATGTGATTGAGCCGTCCGGCGACACGTTCAATATCATTGAACCGAAAGGTAAATATCACCCCCACGAATGGTAATTGACGGCGTGAAGGGGCCGCATCTTGACCTAAGTCCGCATATATGTTAGATGAATATAACTATATTATATTCTATTAACATAACAAGGCGGTAGGGGTGAAGATTCGGGGAACAGGTTTTGTCATCTTTGGGCTAAGCGTTGCGTTGATCCTGCTGCTCCTCCTGGGTCTTTTCTCGGGAAGCGTGAATATTTCCCCGCGCGACACGGTTTCTGTTCTCCTGGGTTCCGGGCGGAACGGTCCGGAGGCGCGGATCATCCTGGGGGTTCGGCTGCCCCGGCTCTGCATGGCCCTCCTCGTGGGAATGATGCTTTCCGCAGCGGGGACTATCTCCCAGGCGGTGTTCCGCAATCCTCTGGCAGATCCCTACATCATCGGTATCAGTTCCGGCGCTGCTGCCGGGGCGGCGCTGGCCTTTATCCTGAAACTGCCTGATATTTATTACGGCCTCTTCGCGTTTTGCTGCTCTCTGGGAACAGCCTTTTTGATCTTCCGTCTTGCCGGGAGCCGGGATCGGGCGGATACGGCCGGGCTTCTCATCATCGGGGTGGCGATTTCCGCCTTTCTGGGCGCGCTTACTTCCTTCATGATGTATCTGGCGGGGCAGGATGCCTACCGGGTGATGATCTGGACTATGGGTTACCTCGGTTCGGCTTCCTGGAAACGTGCGGCCCTGCTCACAATCCCCCTCATTCTGTCGCTTCTCTATTTTTTGTATTACCGGCACGAGGTGGACGCACTGCTTTTGGGGGATGAGGAAGCCCATTCCCTGGGCATCCCTCTGGGAAGGCTCAAGCGGCAGCTTCTCATAGTGGTAAGTCTAACCGCCGCATGTTCGGTGGCCTTTACCGGACTGATAGGCTTTGTGGGGCTCATCGTTCCCCATGCGGTCAGACTCTGTATCGGGAACCGGCACGGGAGGCTTCTTCCGCTGGCCGCCTACGCGGGGGGCGTGTTTCTTCTCTTTGCCGACACCCTTGCGCGAAGCATCCTTTCCCCCATAGAGATTCCCATCGGGGTGATCACCGCCTTCTTCGGCGCGCCCTTCTTTCTCTTCCTCGCCGTGATGAACCGCAAAGGAACCGCCTCATGAACACGGATATTCTTGACATAAGGGATTTGAATTTCTCTTACCAAAGCCGGGAGATTCTCAGGGAGATTTCCCTCAGTCTGAAACAGGGTGAATTTCTCGGTTTCCTGGGCCCCAATGGTTCGGGAAAATCCACCTTCCTTAAAAATCTGTTGGGCTTCCTTAAACCTTCCGGGGGGAAGATTCTCTATGCCGGGACAAACACCGTCCCCGGCGGAAAGGAACGCGCAAGGCTTTTTTCCTTTGTGCCCCAGAATACGGGACTCCGATCCTCCTTTGCGGTGAAGGATGTGATCCTCATGGGGAGACTGCCCCATCTGAAAGACCGCTGGGCCGGTTACAGTGCCGAAGACCGGGAAAAGGTAAGGGAGGTCATGAAAGTCCTGGGGCTTAGTTCCATGGCGGATCGGAATGTGATGAGCCTTTCCGGGGGAGAACTGCAGAAGGTGATCATCGGCCGCTGCCTTGTTCAGGAGGGCGATATTATTCTTCTTGACGAGGCGACTTCCGGGCTTGATTTGAACCACAGTATTGAAATTATGGAACTGATGCGGAAAAAGACCGCGGAAGAATCGAAAACCGTAGTGGCTGTGCTCCACGATCTCAATCTGGCCTCACAGTACTGCGACCGTATCGTACTGCTCAAGGAGGGGCGCATCCGTTACCAGGGCTCCCCGCTGGAAATTCTCAGTTCCGAAGTGCTTGAGGATATTTACGGTATACAGGCCATGGTGGGGATCGATGCCTATGGCAGGCCCTTTGTCCTACCCAGGCGCGCCGCGGGGGCTGCCGGTGTTTCCTGAACGTTTCCGCTCCCACCATGATGCGGAACAGAAACTCCTCTCCGCGCTTGGTTCTCGTCCCGCTCAGGCGGACTGGCCCATGCTGGAAAAGGAGTTGGGGAAAAAACCTTCCGGGAAAAAGCGGGCCGTCTATTTCCATGTTCCCCACTGCGACAGGATCTGTACATTCTGCAACCTCAACCGGAAGGAACGGAAAGGCGCGGATCTGGACTCGTATACGGACTTCCTTGTCTCCGAGCTAGAGGCCTGGGGGACATACCCGTATATCCGGGAACAGCCTTTTGAGGCGGTGTATTTTGGCGGCGGCACACCCACGGTTCTTTCCGCGGAGCAGCTTGCCAGGGTTCTCAAGGCCCTCTCCGGCAGCATCCCCCTTTCCCCGGACTGCGAGATCAGCGTGGAATCGACCCTGCACAATCTGGGGCCGGCCAAGGCAGAGGCCCTGGAAGAAGCCGGGGTGAACCGTTTCAGTATCGGCATCCAGACCTTTTCCGGCCGGGGGCGGAAGCTTCTGGGGAGGAGCCATGACGGGGAAGGAGCCCTGAGGGAACTGGAAAAACTCCGCAGGGCCTTTCGGGGAACCCTGGGGATCGACATCATCTACAGTTATCCCGAGCAAAGCATGGAGGAAGTGATTCATGACGGGAAAACAAGCCTTGAAAGCGGCGCGGACAGCGTGAGTTTTTATTCCCTTATGATCCAGGGCTCCTCCTCCCTCGCCCAGGATATTAACGAAGGGAAACTCACATTCGCAAGGACGCTTGAATTTGACCGGGAACGGCACAATACCCTGTACCGGTTTCTCCGGGAGGGCGGCTTTGAGCTTCTGGAACTTTCAAAACTGGCTCTCCCCGGCACAGACCTGTACCGCTACATCCGCATCCTCTACGATAACGGTGAAATTCTCCCCATCGGCTCGGGAGCGGGAGGGAACATTGCGGGCTTCGGCATATATTCCATGGCTCCGGGACAGCGTTTTGTTTCGCGGGGGGATAAACGCTACGACTTTTACCATAAAATCCTGGGTTTTCTGCAATTCGGTGTATACGATCCACAGGTCATCACCCGGGATCTGGGAGAAACGGCGGAACACGCGGTACGGGAAAAGATTGAAGGCTACAGAACCCGCGGACTTTTGGAAGGCGGAAGCGGTTTCCGCCTCAGCGCGGACGGGGTGTTCTGGGGAAACAATATGGCCGTAGAGATTCTCAACACGGCGATACAAAACGAAGAAAAGAGAGACTTGCCCAAAACCATGCACTTTAGCATATAGGGGGACAGGCTCAAAGGAGTGTCATCATGCGTAAGAGTGTACTATTGTTTGTTCTGATCGGCGTCGTTTTCCTGCCCGGCGCCTGTAAAAAAGGCGGGGCTGAAGGCGGCGGAACGGGAAACACCGTACAAACCGAAACCGGTGGAACGGGAAGCGCCGTGGAAACCAAAACCGGCGAAGCGGAAACGGGAAGCGCGGACAAAGGGCCCGCAGCGGAGAGCAATCTAAGCTGGACGGTAACGAGGGAAGAGGGAGAGGCCTATGTTTCCGACACGCTGGGAAACCGTATCCCCCTGGAGCAATACCGGCGGATGGTGGTTCTCTCACCGGGCGCGGTGGAAACCCTCTACCTTATCGGTGGAGAGGAGGCCATAGCCGGAATCGCCTCCGGGCGGGAGGCCCTCTGGCCGGAAGATAAAACGGTTCTCCTCCCCTCGGTGGGGAACACGGCCCGGCCGAACCTTGAAAACATCATCGCCCTGGAGCCGGATCTCGTGATCGGGAATGCCATGACAGCGGCCCTTATTCAGGATCTTGGAGGCCGGGGATACCGGGGGATTGTCCACCAGGCGGATTCCATCGAAGACATTTTTAACGGCACAGAGATTCTGGGCCGCCTTGCCGGAAGGGCGGAGGCCGCGGAAAGGCTCAACGCGGAAAAACGGGCCGGGCTTGGCGAATTACAGGAGGAACTCAGACTCCGGCCTCTTAAACTGAAAGGGGCCTTCCTCTATTCCGCAGGGCCCATCATGGCTTTTACCGAAGCATCCCTGCCCGGGGAGATACTTACCGCGCTGGGGGTGGAAAACATTGCCGCGGGTCTTGACGCTGCCCAGCCGATCCTCTCCCCGGAATACATCCTCTCCCAGGATCCGGACTTTCTTTTCGGCGCCATGGCGATTACCAAACCCGCGGACATCCTTGCCGCGGATTCACGAATCGCAGAAACCAGGGCGGGAAGGGAAATGAACATCAGCATTATTCCCTCTTCCCTGTTTATCCGCCCTTCACCCCGTATTCTGGAAAGCATTCCGGAACTGTACGCAACTCTGCGGCAGTATGAGGCTAAAAATTCCGGAGATCTTTCCCCGTGACATAAAAGAAGATTTACCGCCACGTCGAATAAGTTTTTATTCAAATTCTTCTTTTACTTATTCGGCCCTGCGGTTAAAAAATTCCGCTAGGCCCGAAGCGTAAACAGGCCCGTTATGCGAAGTTGGGGCACATACCGTACTATTTGTTATTCTCTTCGATATTAATTTCTTCAACTTTCATTTTTTTTAATGTTATTTTCTTTGGTGATAATATTTCTTAAATTTTCCATTGGTTCAAACTTTCTAATTTTCTCCACGGCAATAAGAGAATAGTTTACATCTTCTTCAATTATTTCTATCTTGTGTGGATAACGTATCTCATTGGTAAATCTATTCAATAAACTGCATTCGGTTCTAATATTCTCAAAATTATTGTCTATGTCAATACAAATTTCATTAAGAAGAAGTAAATTATGGGTTTTTTGTGGAATAATATCATTGTAGGACAAATATCCTTTTAAATATTTCTCAACTGCTTGGGCACAATGATAACAAATAATTTCATAATGTTTACGATCCGATTCATACAATATTTTTGCGGAATCAAAATCATCATCAGCGATTTGCATCCATTCTATCACGTCTTTAATTTTCATATAAAATCTTCCCTTTTTGGTAGACCGTTTCCTCAAGGATATTTTCTGTTTTCCGAGTATTAAATACACTTTCTCTGCTTAACAATAAATCAACAAAAAATATTTTTTTGATACTTAAATCAACCATTATTTTTGTATAAATTTCCGAAATGCTGGTCGTATTATCGGGGATCACAATATAAACATCTATATCGCTTTTGTCCGTTGGTTTGCCATAAGCGTATGAACCGAATAAATATATATATTTAGCCGGTACATTTTTGAGAATAGATTCTTTTATGAGGCTCATTCTTTCCGCAAAATCTTCCATAGTTTAATTTTATCCGAACTGTTATTTTTTGTCAACTGGACGGTAACGAGGGAAGAGGGAG
>JAITES010000196.1 GCA_031281925.1 Treponema sp.
CATGAATCCCCAGAACGCTATGAATTCCATTCCGCTGGTATAGTAACCCTTTATGGCGGAGATATCCTTCCCGCCGGGAGGCGCCGCAAAGGCAAGATCGAAGAAGGGCGCGGTAAATAATTCTATATCAAAGAAATGCAGTTTAGGTTTGCCGAACCAGATTGACGGGACAAAGTTGAGTATCCGGACGGGAAAATCAAAATTGAACGAAAAAAGATAATCCGCCCGCAGATCCTTGTCAGGTATGCCCCGGATATCTCCTCCGGCTTCGTTATTACTTTTTCTGTCGGCATCTCCGAAGGCCCACTGCTGATACTTGAAGCGTCCCGAAATGCCGAAAATTGAATCAATAACCGGATAATGGCCCGTACCGCTCGCGCCCATGTAGAGATCCCAGTCGCCATGGCGAAAATTATAGGAATTACTGTTCTCGAGTGATACCTCAAGTCCCCTGCGCAGATTCCCTGCCCAGTCGATCCGGCCAAACCTGAGACTATGACTCATGGATAAAACCGGCCCCTGCCTGCTATAATCTACGTCTTCTCCTCCCCGGTAATTGATTTTTGTTCCCAGACGGGGAATATATTCAAGCTCTCCGAATTTTCCTATATCAAATCCTGTTGGTATATTCCATGACGCGTAGAATTCCGTGGAGGCAAAAGGGCCGGGCAGGAATTCATTTCCGGTTACCCTGTCCCTTTTTATGGGATCTTCCCAAATTTTATCATCATCGCTGTTTTCCTGGTTTACATAGGTGCCCTGTTCAATTCCAAAGATAAAGGTAGTTCTTCTGTAGGGCAGTTCCATGGAAAGGCCGGCAAGATTGGTATAGTACAGGGAATCTGTCGTGTCATCCGAGGTTTCCCGGTCTTTATAACCAAATGTATTGTCAAAATTGACATTCCAGTTGTAACCGAATGCCTTGAAGGGAATATCGGAATCGACGAGCAGTTCAAAGGTATTCTCTCCGTTCAGATTCCGCAGGTACGCCAAATCCACACGCAGGGGGCTCATGGTTCCAAAAAAATTGTAATCCCGCGCCTTTATGGTAACATCAAGACCGTCATTGCTGTCGTAAATCGGCCGGGGCAGAGCCATGATATTCCAGGTATCCTCTACATGAATGAGAAGATCCACCGGTATTCTGCCGTTTTCATCGGCTTCTCCAAGGCTGTAATCTATTTTTACAGTGTCTTCCAGTACACGCTGGTTTGTTAAAAGCTGGGTTTTGTCCCGAATGTACCACTCAAGCCCGGCCAGGCCTGTCAATTCTGTTCCCGGCTCGATCTCCGCATTGTGGAGAAGGGCATAGGGCCGCGAACGGCCTTTTA
Organism: Treponema sp.; assembly: GCA_031281925.1. Classification (GTDB taxonomy): domain Bacteria; phylum Spirochaetota; class Spirochaetia; order Treponematales; family Breznakiellaceae; genus JAIRNJ01. Next base: position 1,332 of record JAITES010000196.1, read on the forward strand.
TGTCAAAATCAATATTCCGGATGACATGAATGATGTTGCCTTCTGTTTCGGCCCCGGCTGAGGACTCCTGGGCCTGCAGGGGAGGGGAGATTTGCCGGGGAATCAGGGCCGGTACCAAAAGGAAAAGAAATAATAAAAAAAAGCTTTTTTTCAAAAATTGATTTCTCCGTTCATTATCTGTGTCAGGATGGATTCAAGCAGTGTTTTGTCTCCTGTTCCGCCATACACCAACTGTGCGCCGAATTGATTTGGAACTACAAATACCGGCTGTCCCCCCCGTTTCTTTTTGTCGGATCCAAGAGCCTTCATGAATTTTTCTTTATCATGTACAAGGGGATGGGGAACCGTAATTTCATAGCCCCAGTTCCGCAGGGAGGTACTTATACGCTCCGCTCTGTCCCAGGGGGTAATGCCGAGCGCCAGTCCCAGTTCACAGGATCGGGCTATGCCCCAGGCTACGGCTTCGCCGTGGGAAATGGAACCCAGACCGGCGCTGGATTCCAGGGCATGGGCAAAACTGTGGCCCAGATTAAGAAGGGCCCGTGCCTCGCTTTTTTCCTGCGGATCCGATTCCACGATCCTGCCTTTGCAGGAAAGCGCAAGAGTGATGCAGCTTAACAGTGTTTCTGTTTTTGAATTCATGAGATCCCGTATAAAAGACCGGGGGAAACCCGGGCTGAAGTCTCCGCTTGTGTACTCTTCCCTCAGGGAATCAATCTGGTCAAGGAAACTGTCTCCTTCAATAATGGCGGTTTTGATGAGTTCCGCCATACCTGCTTTCCATTCCTCCGGAGGAAGACTGACAAGGCTTTCCAGCGCAATATAGATCCGCCGGGCAGGATAAAAAGTTCCGGCCAGATTCTTGATGCCCAAAAGATCAAAACCTGTTTTGCCTCCCAGACTTGCGTCAACCATGCCCAAAAGACTGGTAGAAACAAATGCGATTTTTGCTCCCCTCATGTAAACGGAAGCGGCAAAAGCCGTAAGGTCGCTCAGTACGCCGCCCCCGACTGCGATAAAAACACCATCTCTGCCGAGTCCTGCTTCCCGTGCTTCCCTGAGGATGGTTTCAACCTGGGGCCATGTCTTGAACTTTTCCCCCGAAGGTATTACACAGAACGGCGCCTTTTCTCCGGCGGAGATTTTTTTTGCCAAAGGAAGCGTATGTTCATCGCAGACAAGAAGGGGATTGAAAGGCCCTTCTTCTTTCCAGTCTTCCCGTATGCGGGACAGCGTGGGAAGTCCCCTGCTGATAAGGACTGAAGAAGGAAAGGCGCCGAAAGAAAAATCCAGATTTGAATGAATAATCATAAAGCCGCCAAATATTTTATTATTATTCCCGAAAGGGAACAATTCAATTTTTCGTCTGTATTGATTTCTGTAAAGGTCTCCGCATAAAAAGTAAAGGTATGTCCGTCCTTCATTCTGCCGGCCAGTTCCATGTCCGCAGCCTTGAGAAAGGAAAGCCCGTACCTCTGGCAGCAATGTTCGATGATAAACTCAAGGTCGCTGAATCCCACAAGAAGCACCGAGGATATACCCTTTTCCGTGGCTTTCCGGATGACTTCATCAATACTATCCCGGTAATACACCATGTTTTGTATGGTACGCCTGAAGAGGGTGTAACTACGGTGGATAATCTCATTGACCCCTTCCGGTGTTACCGCATAGTGGATATTCCTGTTGTTAAACTTTCTGATTGTGATCCAGCCCTTTTTGGCAAGACGCTTTAGTATAACATTGGTCATACCCAGGGAGGTACTTGCCAGCTTTGCCAGATCCCGCTGACGGGGAGACTCCCTCTGTTTGGAGGCATCGTAGATATTTTCGAGGATAATATATTCCGTATTTAGGGAAGAATCAGAATTCATGGCGTTCATGGTCTTGTAGAACAACGGCTAAAAACATCCTGCCGTAAATCCGGTATATGCCTGCCGCATTCGTGGGGAAACTCATATCCATCATGAAAGGGGCATGGATTTCCTTCATGAAGCATCCGGAAAACATAGGCGGCCGGAACACGCTCTATGAAACCGTCTGATTTGTTCAACTATTGAACAATATAATATATCTACGGGATAGTTTCAATATTGTGGAAAAATTAGGGAAAAGCCGGAAAAAAGGGGGGTGAACGGACTTTAGTCCGCCAGAAGAAGGATATTTTTCTTTATCAGATTGAGGATCTTGTCTTTTGTAAAGAGTTCCTGAGAGGTCCCGTACAACGGAGTCCCGAACGAAGTTTCGCTCATGCCGTGTTGTAAAGTTTCCGCTGGGTCATGCTGAGAAACTTCAGCCGCGGCCCGGTCTCCGGCCGAATATTCAGGTTTATGTACTGCGGCAAGGAATATTCTCCAGTGTTCAATAAATTCCAGGGCGTCCCGGCGGCTCAGGGGGAGATGCTTGCCGGTGAGGAAAGATTCGCTATTCCGGTCACGCAGGATTGAAGCGGCGGAAAAGACAAGACGGACATCGGAAAGTACGTTTTTTTGGGTTTTTATGATGAAGATCATCACCGTATTGTTGCCATAGGCTCCGCTGTTCTCTATTTTCCTGAAAACCGAATAATCCCACTGATCCAGGGGAATGCGGATACGGGTCAAGAGTTCCTGTTTGTCGATGGCAGGAGGCCCGGGATTCAGGGCAAAACGGGAGGCGGAAACCCAGCGGACTCCCCTGGCCTTGCGGAGTTCATAATGGGCATCCAGGGCAATCATGGGAGCGGAAATGTCCAGCCGTCTGTGCGGATAACAGATATTGCCTCCCATGGTGGCAATGTTGCGAAGCTGAGGGCTGGCAATGTGGGCAATGGTTTTTTCCAGCGCTTCCGGCACTATTTTACCCAGTCCTTCCAGTTCGCTAAGCCGTACCATGGCTCCTATTTCCAGGTAACGTTCTGTCCGGGTAATTTTGCGAAGTTCATCCAGATGATCCAGGCAAATGATACTCTGGGGAAGGTCGAGCTGCTGGTCTGCCTGAAAACGGATAAGCCCCGTAGCGCCGGCAGCGGGAACCGAATCGGGGAAGCGGTTCCAGGCATTAAAGAGTTCGGTAAAACCTGAAGGGTAGAAAACCTGGTTAGGTTTTTCTTCCATAACGCCTCCGCCTGCGGATCTCCGCGGCAGCCAGAACTGCCGCTACCAGACTTTCGCTTTCCGTACAGCGGCAGCGGACACCGTTGAATGCATTGAGAATTTCATCCCTGTCCGCTTCCATGTTCTTTTCCAGCAAAGTTCCGGTGATAAGTATCTTGCCGGCATTGCAGAAACCGCAGGTTTCAAGACCTGCCCTGGAAAAACCCGTGAGAATATCCTGGTATTCATCGGTTTGGGAAAAACCTTCAATGGTGATGATCTCGCTGCCCCTGACGCGGAAAGCCGGGATAAGGCAGGAGTGCACAACGGAGCCGTTAAAAATAACCGTACAGGCCCCGCATTTACCTACCAGGCATCCCGGTTTGGCCCCAAGAAGCCCAAAGGTTCCCCTGAGTATGTCGATGAGCCTCACGTCCGCATCGGAACGAACCACCACGTCTTCACCGTTCAGAATAAAACCGATGGTCATTATTTTTCCTCCCCGGTTTTCATTTTGAAGGTATTCCGGAGATCCGCAGTCACAAGGGGAATTTTTTCAAAGGAATGATCCATGGCCTGGGAAACTGCCTGAACAAAGGCCGCTGGAATACAGCAGCCCGGGATTTCTCCGATACCCTTCGGACTGGAAGTATCTACCTCCATAAAATCTATATTGATGGGGGGAATATCCTGCAGTTTGGGCAGATCATACTCCACAAAACATTCAGGGGGGATCCTTCCATCCGTATAATCAAGCTTTTCACAGGAGGCCCAGCCTATAGCCTGGAGTACCTGTGTTTTTAGCGAGAGCAGCGCCCTGTGTTCCGAAAGAATTCTGCCGCCGTCGATAAGCAGCCAGATTCCCCTGATACGGGGTATGTATTCGAGGATGTCCACCTCTACTTCCACTACCGCAGCGCCCCAGCCCAGCCTGGTAAGGGCGTTGGAATCAATATTGTGCCCATTTCCCCATGAGGGAATTTTTGCCGGTTTGATACTCCTGCGGATCGTGATGGGCAGCGGATCCCTGAAGCGCTGCTTCCTGATGCTTGAGCAGCAGCGTTCCACCAGTTTGGAGAGTACCAGTATGTTCCTGGAGAGGCTGGCAGGCCCCGAATCCGGGCTCACGGCGGTGTTCACCGCATTGATCCGTACCCTGGATGGATCGATGGAGAGGATCTCCGAGGCCATTACCCCCCAGGCATGGGCAAAGTCGTCATTGGAACCGGCCATGCTGGTACGGATCTCAAGGGAACCGTCCTTGTCCAGGGTAACTTCCACCCCATAGTCCCCCCGATCCTTCCCGTGGTAGAGGAACCCGGAACCCTGGTATGCCGTGGCAATCCCTATACCCCGAAGTTTTTCTTCGGAATATTCAAGATCCTTCCAGCCCGATTCCCGCCGTTTCTGCCTTAAAAGTTCGTAGGAAGCCCACTTCCGGTAGTATCCCGAACCGGCCGCAACGGCATCAATGAGACGTATCAGGGGAATTTCTTCTTTAAGGGGAGTTCCTATTGCCAGACTGGAATTCTTTGTAAGGGCGTGTTTTTTTCTCCATTCGGCAGGATCCTGCCGGAGGCTGTCCGCAATCCGGGATACATGCCTCTCCATGGCAAAGAAACCCTGAGCCATGCCGAAGCCGCCGCAGGGGCCCTGGGGGGCTATATTTGTGATCTGCGCCCTCGCCCTGAGCGCGGTATTGGCAAAATTGTAGGAACCAAAACTGCCCAGGGAACAACGGTCAATCAACTCCCGGGAAAAAACGCCGTGGGCGCCGAGATCCGCCTTTACATCTATCTCCGTTCCCAGAATCTCGCCCTTGTCATTCAGTCCGCTTCTGATGGAGATCTCCGAGGCAAAGCGCTTGGGCGAAAAGCAGAAATCCGACTCACGGGAAAGGATAAATTTAACAGGTTTTTTGGTGAACCAGGAGCCCAGAGCGGCATGGCAGGCTACAAGAGAGGGATACCATATTTTGCCATCCAGATGAATATCGATCAGGGTAGGCTCTACAGTCACCCTCTCCTTTTCCAGGCCTAAAACACGGGAAACCGAGGAGCGGACATGAAAAGGCCACTGTGTGGCAGTATATACGACAAGGAAAGGCTTTTTGTCTTCCCCTTCGCCACGCTGCTGTTTGTAAAGGGTCAGAGCGCCGGTGGATTCGGCATACCAGTGCTCCTGAATTCCTGTTTTATAGATTCCGTTTATGACATTTTTTGCCGTATTCAGGGCTTTTTCCGGATCTCCGCTGCGAAAATCCCGTTCTTCGACGCAGGGTTTTCCCGGCTGAAAACCGAACTGGGCCTCCTCAGCCTCTTCCTTTACCGTAATTTCTCCCGCATATTCCCTCAGTTTTGCCTCATTCGGGCCGAAGAGCAGGGCAAGGGGCTGCCCGGCATAGGAAATTTCCCGTTCCGCCAGTACCGGTATGGAGCAGAAACTTGTTTCCGGATCTTCCAGTTCATTTTTCCCGGGAATATCTTTTGCGCTGATAAAGGTATAGGTATTTCCCAGTTTTGGGAGTTCAAAACCATGCAGCGTACCCTTTGAAATTCCCGAGCGGATCGTAATGCCGTACAGAAGGGGTTTTGCCGTAATGTCCTGAACAAATTCCGCAGCCATCAGCTGTTTTCCCGACCGGTTCCTGTCACAACTTCTATGACTCTGTCTATCTGTTCTTCAGTCATCCCCGGCCAGATGGGGAGGGAAATAACTTCCCGGAAAGCATTGAGGGAGTGGGGGAAATCTTCCGGCTTAAGTCCGTAGAGATCCCGGTAGTAGGGCATGATATGGAGCGGAATAAAGTGAACCGACACGCCGATTCCCTGTTTCTGAAGTTTTTTTATGAACTCGTCACGGTTAATTTTTAGTCTTGAAGCGTTTATTCTGATGGGGTAGAGGTGACGGGCGTCTCCCGGGCCGCCGGGAGGTAATTTGAAGGCCTCTTCCGCTCCGAAGGACAAGTCATAACGTTCCGCTATGCTTTGCCTCATCCTGAACAAGTCCCAGGCCCGTGACAGCTGAACCCTGCCCACGGCGGCAAGGAGATCCGGAAAGTTATACTTATAACCCGCTTCCACAACTTCATAGTACCAGGAAGCCTGAGTTTCTGTATAGCGGTTCCATACACTCCGGTCTATGCCGTGGGAACGCATAAGGGAAATGCGTGCGGCAGTATCCCTGTTCCGGGTAACGACCATGCCGCCTTCGCCTGTAGTAATGGTTTTGGTCGCGTAGAACGAAAAAACTCCCGCGTCTCCTATGCTGCCCGCAAACATACCGTTATCCAGGCGGGAGGGAAAGGAATGGGCCGCGTCTTCGATCACCTTGATCCGGTAACGGGCCGCAAGATCCCCGATTGCCTCCATATCGCAGGGGAGGCCGCCGTAGTGAACCGGTATGACCGCCTTTGCCACGCCGCGCGGGCCGAAACCCCGGCTGTACGCGGGGAGTCCTTTTTCAAGCCTTGCAAGAGTCTGTTCAAGTTTTTCAGGATCAAGGTGAAAGGTTCCGGGTTTTACGTCCACAAAAACAGGGATTGCCCCGAGGTAGCGGGCAATCTCCGCGGTGGAGGTAAAGGTGTAGGAGGGGACAAGTACCAGATCTCCTGCCCCGATCCCGCAGGCTTCCAGGGCCAGATGGAGGCCGGAAGTCGCCGAGTTCACGGCAAGGCAGTGCAATGAATCCGAAGGGGAATCATGAGGCAAAGCTTCGCCGCCGCGGTCCCCGGCGGAATGTTCCGGGGGGCTCTGCAGGAACTGAGCAAATTCTTTTTCAAAGGCCAGGGCCTCTTTGCCGGTAGTCAGCCAGCCTGAACGGAGTACCCGGAGGACGGCCTCCTCTTCCTCCCGGCCGATCCAGGGCAGGGCAAAGGGGATCGGCGGAAACGGGTTTTCGCTTTCAATTCTTGAGTGCATGTATCTCTTCCGGAGGCAGAATGAATCCCGGAACCTTTTCGTCCGACGCGTTCTTCATGCTGGGGATCGCCTCCTGAAGGATCGAACGGAGCAATGCCGCATTCCGGTATTTTTCAGGCTGTTCAGGATCAAAACGGCAGATGGGCCTGAGACTTTCCGTCAGAACTTCTATATCCGGTTCTTTTCTTTCTTTACGCCTTACCTTCAAAATCCGGGAATAAACCGTTTCTTCAGGCGATTCATCGGCGCTCCAGAGCTTTTCATCGAGCCGTTCGCCGGGACGGAGCCCTACATACGCAATCTTTATGTCTTCTTCGGGCTCAAAGCCATAGAAACGAATCATCTGTTCGGCCATGTCCCGGATCCGAACCGGTTCGCCCATGTCAAGAAGGTAGAGCCCGCCGTTTTCCCCAACGCCTCCGGCCTTGAGCACCAGGGAACAGGCCTCGGGAATCGTCATGAACCAG
>JAITES010000140.1 GCA_031281925.1 Treponema sp.
ACCTGGAGAGCCAATGTAATTGTCGATCCTCCGGATCCCGATGCTCCCGATGCCGGAGAAAATATAAATCCCCGGCAGACGGCAATCGGAATCGGCGGAGAAGTTCCCGCGGAAGGCGCGCCTACCGATTTCTGGGTACGTTTTGACAATAACGGCACACTGATCCAGGTGGCCGTTGCGGAAGGCACTAACAGTGCCAATGCGGGCGAGGTGCGCATGAATGTGGCCTTTAACGTCATCGAGGCGACTCCGGGTGAACCGGGGGTGCCCATCCGCCAGGAATTCGCCCTCAATCTGGGAACCGTGGGCAGCACGGTAAATTCCATCACTCAGTTTTCCGAAAGTTCTTCCTCCAAAGCGGTCGTCCAGGACGGCCACACGATGGGTTATCTTGAAAATTTCAAGATCGATCAGTCGGGGCTTATCACCGGGATCTACTCCAACGGCACCACCAGGGCCATTGGGCAGGTTGCCATGGCAAGCTTTACCAACCAGGGAGGGCTGGAAAAGGCAGGGGAGAATACCTTCCGGGTTTCAAACAACTCAGGCCCTGCGAATGTTGGGCCCTCCGGCATTGCCGGCAAGGGAAAGATCCAGGCCGGTTCTCTGGAGATGTCAAACGTGGACATGGCGGATCAGCTCACCGACATGATCATCACCCAGCGCGGTTTCCAGGTTAATTCCCGGACAATACAGACTGCCGATCAGCTCCTCCAGGAACTGTTAACCCTGAAGCGGTAACGGCGGTTTTGAATGATTAAGGTGACCAGGCTGGACGGGGTTGAATATTACGTGAATCCCCATCAAATTGAAGCTATAGAGATCAATCCCGATACCACTCTGGTCATGCTTTCCAATAAACATTTGGTTATACTTGAAGAAGTAGAGGAAGTGCTGAAAAGAATAGAAACGTACCGCAGACGCATTAACGCCTTTAAGGACGGAGATTAAGGTTTATGGATATATCGACTATAATCGGAATTGGCGGTGCCTTCGGCATGGTGGTGTTCTCCGTCCTTGTCGGCGGCGGTAACATTCTGGGCATCTTAGATCTTCCCTCCTTCCTCATGGTCGTACTCGGCTCATACTTCGCTCTTATTACCAGTACCAGCCTGTCGGGGGGCCTGGGGATCTGGGGCATACTCGGCCGTACCTTCAACATTCCGGTATTCAATGAACAGAGTATAATTCAAAAAATGATGTCTTTTTCCGAAAAGGCCCGCCGTGAGGGCCTTTTGGCATTGGAAGATGAACTTGAAGATCTTGATGACGAGTTCATGAAGAAGGGACTCCGTCTCGTGGTAGACGGAACCGATGCGGAGATCATCCGTTCTCTTATGGAACTGGAACTTTCCCAGATGCAGGGCCGCCACGCGGACAAGATAGGCACTGTGAATCAGTGGGCCGCTCTGGCCCCCGGTCTTGGAATGTTGGGTACGGTTGTCGGACTCATAGGAATGCTCCAGAATCTGGAAGACAAGGCCGCAATCGGCCCCAACATGGCCCTTGCTCTGGTAACCACACTGTACGGCTCCATGGTTGCCAACCTCCTCATGATCCCCTTCGTCATGAAACTCAGGTCGCAGGATTCCAAAGAAAGCATGGTGAAGGAGATGATTATCGAAGGCGTTCTTTCGATTCAGGCCGGGGACAATACCCGCATTCTTGCCATGAAGCTCCTCGCATACCTCAACCCCCAGGACAGAAGAACCCTGGAAGCGGAACTTATAAAGGATTAAAAAGTGGCGCGGAAAAGGAAAGAAGTCGAGGGACCTAGCGGACAAGAGTGGCTGACCACCTATTCAGACATGGTTACTCTCATGCTCTGTTTCTTCGTCATCATGTTTAATCCCGATGAATCTACCAGCTCCCAGATGGAACAGATCGCCGCCTCCATGAATGCATTGGGCCTCGGGATGATGTCCGGAGGCAATACGCTTTCCTCAGGCCGCAATGCGGATCTGGGGAATACCGTCATGTCCCTGCCTTCCATGGAACGGGGACGTTCCCTGGGAACGGCGCTCCGCAAGGCGGTGAGCATATTTAGCCCTGAAATCAGATCCCAGAAGATACGCGTTACCCAGGATGAGCGGGGCCTTGTAATAACGCTTGCTTCCGATGCGTTTTTTAACCCCGCAAGCGCCAGAATCAACATAGAACAAACCAGGGATATTCTGTTACGGCTGGGAACCCTGCTGGTTTCCGATGATATACGGGATAGAAACGGCAAACTGCGGCCCGTCAGGATAGAGGGCCATACGGATGACGAAACAACAGATCCCTACGGGCCCTGGGAGTCGAATTGGGAACTCTCAACAGCCCGGTCTATAAATGTACTTCACTATCTTTCCGATATTGGAGTAGATGAAAAGCGCTTCCAGGTTTCAGGCTTTGCCGATACCAAACCGATAGCAGATAACAGTACCCCGGAAGGCCAGGCTTATAACCGCCGTGTAGATATTATCATTCTGGACGATGGGCATTTATGATAGGAGAAACGAATGTCAGACACTGATGATCTGGATTTTTCAGGTGAGGAGCCGGCTGCTGAGAGTGCTCCAAAAAAAGCATCCGGTCTCGGCGCTCTGCTGCCAAATCTTTTAAAATTCGTCGCTATTGGACTGGGGGCTCTTGTTTTTATCGTTACCGTGTCGGTGATCACCTACAAGATCATGAGCGGCGGGGGAAAGAGTCAGACCGTGGTTACCGATCCTACCTCTCCCTATGTGGGCAAGCGGCCCGAATACGCCGCATATACCCTCATTGGGTCTGTCAACACCCGTACCAGGGATGTCACTACCGGCTATTCGGTAACCGTGGACATGATCATCCAGTACGATCTCAACGATACGGCAGCCCAGACGGAACTTACAAGCCGGCAGTATGAACTCCGGGATTTTGTCCGCAGTTACTTTAGCAGCAAATATGCGGAAGAACTCAAGCCGGAAAACGAATCCCGGCTCAAGCAGGACATCAAGGAGATCCTCAATACCCGTTTTCTCGATACGGCCAAGGTACGCAACATTCTGTTTAATAAACTGGATGTAATGGAGATGTATTAGAAGGTTTTGACTTGCTTTTTCGGCCTGAAGCGGTATAGGATGAGAATATGACCGAAGTACTTTCTCAGGATGAAATAGATCAGCTTCTTACCGCTATAAACGCCGGGGACACCGAGCCGGAAGATTTTCGCCCTGCCGCAGATACCCGCAAGATCAAGATTTACGACTTCAAGCGGCCGGATAAATTTTCCAAGGAACAGATCCGTACCGTTTCGATCATGCACGAGACCTTTGCCCGTCTTACCACCACAAGTCTTTCGGCCCAGCTCCGTTCCATGGTGCATGTTCACGTTGCTTCGGTCGATCAGCTTACCTACGAAGAGTTTATCCGTTCAATTCCTACCCCTACCACGCTTGCCATCATCAACATGGATCCCCTCAAGGGAAACGCGATCCTCGAAATAGACCCTGCCGTTACCTTTTCCATCATCGACCGCCTCTTTGGCGGCAAGGGGGACGCCACCAAAAGCCAGCATGAACTTACCGATATTGAAACTTCGGTCATGGAAGGCATCATCGTCCGTATTTTGGGAAACATGAGGGAAGCCTGGACAACGGTGATAGACCTCCGGCCCCGGCTGGGGCAGATCGATACCAATCCCCAGTTTGCACAGATCGTTCCCCCCACGGAAATGGTGGTTCTTGTTACCCTGGAAACCAAGGTTGGGGAAGTTGAAGGGATGATGAACTTCTGTATCCCTTACCTTACCATTGAGCCCATCATCGGAAAATTGTCCGCCCAGTTCTGGTATTCCTCCGTACGGCGCAATGCTACCACAGAAAATCTGAATGTGCTAAAGGAGAAGCTCGCAACCGTCGATGTTAATGTTGTAGCCGAAATTGGAAAAATAAACGTTCCGGTTCGGGATGTGCTTTCCCTGCAGGTCGGGGATGTCGTGCGGCTTTACAACACCCGGATCGGCGACCCTTATTCGCTTAATATCGGCTCCAAGAAGAAGTTCCTGTGCCGTCCCGGTGTTATCGGCAAGAAAATGGCGGTACAGGTTATCAAAAAGATTGCGGAGCTTGAGCAGGACGAATTTGAAGAACTGGCTTCGGAGGGGGAAGAATTATGAGTGATGGTGCACTCTCGCAGGATGAGATAGATGCGTTATTGGCAGGTGTAGATTCATCGAGTTTGGGCGGAGGCCCTACGCCCGCGCCCATGGCTCCTTCCATGGGGGGCCTTTCCCAGGCGGATATTCAGGCATTACAGGGTTTTCTCGCCTCTACGGTAGATGCCCAGTCCAGTAACCTTTCCATGATGACCGGAGCCCAGGTTTCAATCAGGGGCCCCCAGATAAGCAGTACCAACAGGGATGCCCTTCTCGGTCAGCTCCCCGACGTGGTAACGGTTGTAAAAGCGGATTTCAGTTCCGGCTTTCCCGGAGAACACATGTTCCTTATTCCCGAGGCTACGGCAAAGAGTATTGCCTCCCTTATGAACAAGGAAGAGAATATTGAACTTGATGAAATGGCCATGTCGGTATTGGGAGAAGTGATTTCCCAGCTTGTGGGAACCCAGATCACCAGCCTTACCGATAAAACCGGAAATAAATCCATAGCTTCCGTATCGCCCGAGGCCGCCAATATAGCCAAGGCCGCGGCGGCTCTTCCCGGCGGGGAATTTCCTGTGGCGATGTATCAGCTTGATCTGGGCGACGGCGCTCCCAACCAGTTTTGGGAGGTCTACGGCCCCGGCGTTGCCGCGGATATTTCACGGGCGCTTTCCGGGGGAGGCGCCGCAGCCGCCGCTCCGGGCATGAATATGGGCGGCATGATGCCGAACATGGGCGCTCCTGCCATGGGCATGCCCGGCATGGGCGGCGGTATGGCAATGCCCAACATGGGCGGCATGATGCCGAATATGAATATGGGCATGGGTATGCAGGGCATGGGAGGCCAGACCAATGTGCAGCCGGTGCAGTTCCCCAACCTGATGCCCCATATAACCCAGCAGGAAACGGGCAACATCGGTCTTATCATGGACGTCTACATGGAGATGACCGTTGAACTGGGCCGTACCCGCAAACTCATCAAAGAGATCCTCGGCATGGGGGAAGGTACGATCATTGAGCTGGATAAACTTGCCGGTGAACCGGTGGATATTCTGGTCAACCATAAACTTATCGCCAAAGGCGAAGTAGTGGTTATCGATGAAAACTTCGGCGTCCGGGTTACCGAGATTGTTTCTCCCATGGAACGGATGAGCGATATGGGATAAAGTCCGGTTTTCAAAAAGGAATAGCGGGGTTTGCAGGTAAATTTTTGAAAAAAAATCCTGCAAACCCCTTTTTTTTGTATTTTTTTTAAAATAATGATTGAATAAAAAATAATTATCATGTATACTGTTTATAGTCAGTTCGTACTTGGGAGGGGAAAAACTGAAAAAGCGCATATTTTTTACTGCGGTTATTATAGCCGCAAACCTTTTTATTCACCTTCATCCCGTCTACTCGCAGGAGGCTGCAGAGCCTGAAAGCACAGTTGTGTTGACGGAAGATGAACTTCCAATCGGCGAGGATGCCCCGGCATTAAGTATCGGCGGAGCGTCTTCGGTATTTGCAATCTTCAGAATGATTCTGGTGCTGGCTCTGGCGGCCGCAGCCGTCTATGGTCTGGTCTTTTTCCTGAAGAAAGCCTCACGGCCAAGGCCTCAACAGGATCCCTATCTTAAGCTGGTGTCCAGCGTCAGTCTCGGTTCCAACCGTTTTGTACATATTGTCATGATTGGAACCAAAGCCTGGCTCGTAGGCGCTGCCGACGGGGGGGTCAATCTGCTTTCGCCGGTGGAAGACCAGGAACTGCTGGCTTCCATGCTGGCCGCCGGAGACGATTTCCCGCAAAACAGGACTGTCTTCAACTTTAAGGCCCTGCTCGGCAAGATGGGCGCCGCAATGGACAGCCGTGTTCCCAGCCCCCAGGACATACGGCGGCGCCGGGACAGGCTTCGGGAGGCGCAGCCATGAGACGCCGCGGATTTTTTGCTCTTTTCCTCTGCCTGTCCTTCTTCTCCGCTGCGGGACTTGCCGCTCAGGAGGCGCCTTTCCCCGCCGTAAGCACCGAGGGAACCATGGCCCTTCCCGCCGCTCCCGAAAGGCCGATCATCCCCTTTATAGATCTTTCGGTACGGAATCCCCAGTCCGGCCAGGAGGTGGCCTTCTCCCTGCAGCTGCTCCTTCTCCTTACCGTTCTCTCTCTTGCGCCGAGCATTATCATCCTGATGACAAGCTTTCTGCGCATCTCCATCGTGCTGGATTTTATCAAGAGAGCCCTGTCACTGCAGCAGGTGCCTCCCAATCAGGTCATTTTTGGAATTTCTCTCTTTATGACGCTGTTTATCATGTGGCCTACTTTTTCCCAGGTCTATGAAAATTCTGTTAAGCCCCTCGGCTCGGGGGAGATTTCCGTGGAGACCGCCTTCCATGAAGCGTCCGCCCCGTTCAGACTCTTCATGTACAGGCAGATGCGCAATGATACCGGCAATATCAAGCTCTTCATGAGCATGAGGGGCATGGATAAGCCCAATACCCTTGCCGATGTTCCCACCTATGTGCTCATTCCGGCTTTTATCCTTCATGAACTTACCGTGGCCTTTAAGATAGGGATACTGCTTTTTATACCTTTTATTGTCATAGACATGGTGGTGGCAAGCGCCCTCATGTCCATGGGTATGATCATGCTGCCGCCGGTAATGATATCGATGCCTTTCAAGCTGATATTGTTCATACTGGTGGACGGCTGGGGGCTTTTGACGGAACAACTGGTGCGTTCTTTTGTGTAATCGGGTTTGGCAATAATGTAGACTGTAGACACAGAGAGGTGGAATTTTGAGTATTGGTGATATTACCGGTTTTATGCGGGGCGGCGTTTTGCAGGTGCTGCTTCTGGCCTCTCCCATGCTTGTTTCCGCGCTGGTGGTAGGCCTCGTGGTAGCCATCATACAGGCTACTACCTCCATTCAGGAACAGACTCTTACGTTTGTACCCAAACTGATCGTGATACTTCTGGTGCTGGCGCTTTTGGGAGGCTGGATGTTTACATCCCTGGGGGAATACACCACCCAGCTTTTCCGCCAGATACCGGCAATGGCAAATTAAAAGGAGTGTAAGCGGTTGATCGAAGACAGAATCATTGTCGAGATTCTCAACTACGGCCCCGCGTTTCTTCTCATCGCGGTCAGGGCTTTGGCAATGATCGAGACCGCTCCTCTCCTCTCTTCCGATGCGATACCCCAGACGGCAAAGATTGCCCTGGCAGGTTTTGCCGCTTTTTCGGTAATGCCTACCGTTCCCTCCCTTCCCCTGGGCCAGGATCCCTTCAATATCAGCTTTCTGCTCCTCCTTATAGGCGAGGGGATCATCGGCATTATCATGGGCTTCTTTCTTCTTGTGATATTTTCCGCCTTTTCTACGGCAGGTCAGTTCTTCTCCCTCCAGATGGGTTTCGGCGCTTCGGAAACCTTTGATCCTCTCTCCCAGGTGGAAAATCCCCTCCTTGGACAGTACCTCAACCTGGTGGCAATGCTGGTTTTCCTTTCCGTCGGCGGCTTTAGAGAACTTTTTCAGGGCGGTTTCTGGCGTTCCCTCCAGTCCCTCAGTGTTAC
>JAITES010000168.1 GCA_031281925.1 Treponema sp.
AGAAGCCCCAGGATGCAGGGAGCAAGAAAGATATAGCCCCACCGGAGTTGGGAATGTTCGATACTGTTTTTAGGTACCCGGTTGTTCAAAACAGCCATATCATCTCCTTCACAGCACTACAAATACCCCGCCGCGTTTTTACGGCAGGGCACAGGGGGGCTAACTAGAGTCTGTCTATAATGTAGACACATTATAGACAGACTACCTTAAAATGATCTGTCCATAAAGTAACCGACTTTATGGACAGACACTAATTATATCACAAGGAGCATATATGAGCCGGACTTATTACATAGCGGGAAACTGGAAGATGCACAAAACCAGGGCCGAGGCGGCCGAATTGGCAAAAGCCCTGGTTTCCCAGTTGAAGGGCGGGAAACACAGGTACCTGGTTGCCCCGAGTTTTACGCTGATCGAAACCGTGGCGCCTATTGTTAAAGGCAGCAACATCCGTCTGGGAGCCCAGAACATGGCCTGTGAGGAACAGGGCGCCCATACCGGGGAAGTTTCCGTGTTTCAGCTCAAGGATCTGGGTGTTCAGACGGTGATCCTCGGTCACAGTGAGCGGCGGCACAACTACAAAGAAGATGACGCCCTGATCAATAAAAAGCTGAAGCTTGCCCTGAAACACGGCCTTGAGGTTATCCTCTGCATCGGAGAGCTGCTTGAAGAGCGGGAAGCCGGCAAGGCTGAACAGGTATGCGAAACCCAGCTGGTAAAGGGCCTTGAAGGCGTTTCCGCGGCGGAACTGGCAAATATTGTCATCGCGTATGAGCCTGTATGGGCCATCGGCACCGGCAAAACCGCCACGCCGGAAGACGCCGACGCGATTCACGCCTTTGTGAGGAAGCTTATCGGTAAACTCTACGGCGCGGACGCGGCGGAAAAGATCATCATCCAGTACGGAGGGTCGGTAAAGCCCGATAATGCGGCCCAGCTTATGGCAAAAGAAAACATCGACGGCGCTCTTGTGGGCGGAGCCGCATTGAAGCCCGACACCTTTGTACCGATTGCCCTGTTTGGTTGAATGAACGTCATGCCGGGACACTCTGCCGGGACTGGAAGCCGGGGTTTGCCGGAAGCTTTTCTCTCAGATATGAAGTCGGCCGGCATGAAAAAAGCCCTATTCGGAAATTTATCGGTTATCCTCTTTTCGGTGGCCGCCTTCATGGTGCTGGTTATAACTTTATACACCGGCATCACGATTGAAGCCTTCTCTACTGTCTTCCGGGAAAACATAGCCGAGCGTCTCCTTGCCAACAGCCGTGCCGCGGCCGGGCTGATCTCTATCGATGAACTTGAGCGGCTTCAATCGCCCTATGATGTCGACAGGGCCTTCTACGGCAGAATCAAAGCCAGGATCATCCGCTTTGCCAGGGAAGCCCATGTTCTCTATGCGTATATTTTACGCCCTGTAGGGGGCGGCAAGATTCAGTTCATTGTGGATAACGATATTTCTGATCGTTCCCTTAGTCTGAAAAGCCCTCTCTTCTCCATGCCTGCGAAGGTCAGGGAGGCCATTGAATCGGGGGTATCGGTTGTTTCGGTTGCCGGAAAATATGAAGAAGGCTATTCGGGACTGCTTACAGCCTATGCGCCCATAACAAACCAGGCCGGGGTTATCGTTGCGGTCGCCGGTGTTGATATTTCCGATGAGCAGATACTGGATACGGGGCGGCGTTTCAGGATCCTGGCGGTGATGCTCCTGGGATCCATGGCATTTACCATCGTTTCCGGGCTCCTGAGCTTCTTTATATACAAACGTAAAGAGGATATTTTTTCCCATCGGCTCACGCAGCAGGAACTCATGTCCCGGCTGGCCCAGAGCTTTGTTTCCGCGGAGAACATTGCAGGCCTCATCACCGGCGCTCTGGAAACAGCGGGGCAATTCCTCCGGGTCAGCCGGGTTCTCGTGGGCAAGGCGGAAAAGGATTTCCAGGCTTCAGAGCCCGCATACTCCTGGTATGCCGCGGAAGAAACTGAAATCCATCCGGAAAATATCGATTTCATTGAATTGATAAAGAACAGTTTTCCCGTGGTAAAACCACAGGATGAACTGATACCCACCCTCTATGTTGACGATGTCGCCAGAATCGAAAAATACCGTATTCTGGGTAACATCGGCATTAAGGCCTTTATCTGGGCTCCTCTCTATGTGGACGGAAAATGCTGGGCCGTACTCAGTGTTGAAGAATGCCTGCGGCCCAGAGCCTGGACGGAGAGCGATCACAGCCTCGTAAGCCTGCTTGCCAGCGTTATTGCCGGGGCTGTCGCCCGGGATCTGCGGGAACAGGAACGGGATGCCGCCAGGATAGAAGCGGAAAGGGCCAGCAAGGCAAAAAGTGATTTCCTTGCCAATATGAGCCACGAGATACGCACCCCGATGAATGCGATCATCGGCATGACCGCCATCGCCCGGAATCCTTCGGCAGACCTTGAAAGAAAAGACCATTGCCTCAGGAAGATAACCGACGCCTCCACCCACCTTTTGGGGGTGATTAACGATATTCTGGACATGTCCAAGATAGAGGCGAATAAATTTGTCCTTTCTCCCATAGAATTTAATTTTGAAAAGATGCTGCAGAAGGTGGTGAGTGTCAATAATTTTCGTATTGACGAAAAGAGACAGAATTTTGAAGTTTATCTGGATCAAAAAATTCCCCCCCTCCTTGTGGGCGACGATCAGCATCTGGCCCAGGTTATAACGAACCTTCTCTCCAATGCCGCCAAGTTTACCCCGGAACAGGGCATTGTCCGGCTTAAGGCCAGTCTGGAAGCCATTGAAGGCCAATACTGCGTCCTTGCCATAGAGGTAAGTGATTCAGGTATCGGCATCAGCGAGGATCAGCAAAAGCGGCTCTTCGCTTCCTTTGTGCAGGCGGATTCAAGTACCTCCCGTAAATTCGGCGGTACGGGACTGGGACTTGCCATCTCCAAACAGATCGTGGAGATGATGGGAGGAAAAATCGGCGTCAGATCGGAATTGGGCAAGGGCGCCACCTTTTTCTTTACCATACGGCTCGAAATAGCGGCCTATACGGAACAGGACAGCATGCTGGCTCCCGGCGTTAACTGGAAGAACCTCCGGGTACTGGTAGTGGACGATTCGGAGGATGTCAGGCTGTATTTTGAAGAACTTGCCTCCAGATTGGGCTTTTCCTGCAGTGTAGCAGGCGGGGCCGAAGAGGCGCTGCGGCTTATCGAAGAAAACAGGCCTTTCGACATCTACTTTGTTGACTGGAAGATGCCCGGTATGAACGGTATAGAGCTTTCCGGCAGGATAAAGGAAGACCGGCATAATAAATCGGTGGTGATTATGATTTCAACTGCCGAATGGGCTTCCATCGAAAAGGAAGCACGGGAGGCGGGTGTAGACAAATTCCTTCCCAAACCCCTGTTTCCTTCCGCTATTGTAGATGTTATCAATCAGTGTCTGGGCAGGGAGGCGCTGGTTGCAAAACAGGAAGGGGAAGAGAAACAGGATCATTTTGAAAACCACCGGATTCTGTTGGCCGAGGACGTGGAAATTAACCGGGAAATCGTCATCTCCCTCCTGGAGCCAAGCGGTCTGGAGGTTACAAGCGCCGAAAACGGGGCGGAAGCGTTTAACCTGTATACCAAAGCCCCCGAAACCTACGATCTGATCTTTATGGATGTTCAGATGCCCGAAATGGACGGCTACGAAGCCACCCGGCGGATCAGGCAGTTTGAAAAAGAACACTTTGCACAGGCGCTTTCTCCGGAGGAAACCCGCAAGCCTGTCCCGATTATCGCCATGACCGCAAATGTCTTCCGGGAGGATATAGAAAAATGCCTCGATGCGGGGATGAACGATCATGTGGGTAAGCCTCTGGATATACAGGAACTTATGGCAAAACTGCGCATCTACCTGAACGGGGAACAGTAAAGGGCAATTAACGGCAAAACCACCCTGAAGGACTCTTTTTGCGGAAGATCGTCTGTTACCGGGATTGGCGGCTAAGACCCCGTCGAGGAGTAATGACGAACCCCAAGCCGCCAGACAAGGACACAGGGAACGATGAAGAGGAAGCCCAAAAGAGGGCTGAGCATATAGAGCAGGGGGAAGCGTTCGGCGCGGCCTGTAAGGTACATCAGGGGGAGGTAGTTCATACAGCCGTAGGGGATGAGGAAGGTAAAAAACCTGCGCAGCCATTTTCCGTACACCGGCAGGGGGTAGGAGGCGAA
>JAITES010000230.1 GCA_031281925.1 Treponema sp.
GCTACCGCTTCACTCAATTCGCGGGCAACAATTTCCCCCGGCTCTTTTTCACCGGGAAGATCTATTTCTGCCAATTGTGAGATCGCAGCCTTTGTCTGGGCTGCATGAAATTGGGACGGAGCTGCCGCCTCATCTATCAAATGCGGAACCGGGTTTATCCTGTTTCCCGCTGAAGCCATAACTACCATGGTAAACCTCCGTGTCTGCCGTCCAAAAGGACGGCCCATAGTATTGCTTTCTTCCCCCTCCCTGGGAACGTAATTTCAAAAAAAGAACGGAGAAGGGCGCGAACTCCCCCGTCCCTTGTATTAAAAGACGATGTCCAGATCTCTCTTAATACAACAATACATCTGCTACATTAGCCCAAAAGCTGAAGTACCGACTGGGTTCTGACATTGGCCTGAGCCAGCATCGCGTTCCCGGCCTGGTTCAGGATGGTATCCTTTGTAAAGTTCACCATCTCTGAGGCCATATCCGTATCCCTAATCCGGGATTCGGAAGCCTGCATGTTTTCGGCCGCGATGGCTACGCCTTCAGCCGCCATTTCAAACCGGTTCTGGTATGCGCCGAGGTCGGCCCGCTGTTTGGAAACCTGCCGTAAGGCGGAATCCACGGAACCGATAGCCGCATTGGCCTCTTCCGGGGTTGTAATGGACACTATGCCAAGTTCACCCTGTTGAGTCTGCAGGCCGAGCGCCCCTGCCGTCATAGTTCCAATATAGATCCTTTCGTTCTGATCCATATTGGCGCCTACCTGAAGCTGCATTACCCGGTTAACTGCGGAATTCCTGGCAAAAGACCCGGTCAGCAGATTCATGCCGTTAAACTGGGCATGGCTGGCAATCCGGTTGACTTCGTCAACCAGCTGGGAAACTTCTACCTGAATCTGCATCCGGTCTTCATCGGTATAAATACCGTTGGCAGACTGCACCGAAAGCTCCCGAAGACGATGAAGGATATCCTGGGTCTCCTGAAGGTAACCTTCAGTAGTCTGGATAAACGACACGCCATTCTGAATATTCCTTTCGGCCTGGTTAAGACCCCGGATCTGGCTCCTCATTTTTTCGGAGACCGCAAGCCCGGAAGCATCATCACCAGCGCGGTTAATCCGCTCACCGGAAGAGAGCTTTTCAATGCTCTTTGAAACATCCGCCTGAGTAATGCCAAGATTTCTGTTGGCATACAGGGCGCTCATGTTGTGGTTAATAATCATAACACCCTCCTTGAGTTGATTTGCTCAAGCCATCCATGGCCTGAACCGCACCGTACGGATAACAGGGGAGGGGTACACCTTCGCGCCAGTATACCCCGCCTGTTTATTCGGCGCGAAGTGTTTGCCGGAAAAGACAAGCATTTCGCAACGCCGTACTGCAAGCAATAAAAAGCCGCTTTAGCTTTTTATTGTTCAACAGAGGGTTATTGTCAAAAAACACCGCATGCACAAGCCGCCTGGACGGTATTGTGCTACAATTTCCCTTTGAATATGGGGAAGTCCGAAGAATTCCCCATACTCCTACCCTAAATAATACTACTTTACTGGAGAAGTTGCAAGACCGAAGTACTCCTCTGGTTAGCCTGGGCCAGCATGGCCGTTCCGGACTGACTGAGGATCTGATCCCGTGTATAGTTGACCATCTGGTTAGCCATATTTGTATCACGGATCCGGGATTCGGAAGCCTGCAGGTTTTCAGCGCCGATATCCAGTCCCCTGACTGCATGTTCGAGCCGGTTCTGATATGCGCCGAGGTCGGCCCGCTGCTTGTTGATGATTTTGAGGGCCGTATCCAGCGTCCCGATGGTGCGGTTGGCATCTTCGGGGGTTTCCAGGGTGACGAAACTGTCGTCCCCCACATTACGGATACCGAGACCCTTGGTTGTCATGGTTCCGATAAAGACCTGTTCCCGCTGATCCCTATTGGCGCCGAGATGGAACCACATGGATGCGGTACTGGTATTACTCCCCGTTTGCTGGGCAAAGCGGCCGGTAAGCATGTTCATGCCGTTGACCTGGGCATGGCTGGCAATCCGGTCAACTTCGTCAACCAACTGGGAAACTTCTACCTGGATGTACATCCGGTCTTCTTCGGAATAGATGCCGTTAGCCGCCTGAACTGCCAATTCCCGCATGCGCTGGATGATGTCCTGGGTTTCCTGGAGATACCCTTCACTTACCTGGATGAACGAGATACCGTTCTGGGCATTGGTGGAAGCCTGATTCAAACCGCGAATCTGGCTCCGCATCTTTTCGGAAACCGCAAGGCCGGAAGCATCGTCCCCGGCGCGGTTGATCCGCAGCCCGGAAGAGAGCTTTTCCATGTTTTTGGTCAGTTCGTTCTGGGTGACCTTGAGAGACCTGTCCGCAAACATGGCGGAGAGGTTGTGGTTGATGATCATATCATCCTCCTTGAAAATAGTCCAAAAGCATCCTTGCTTCTGGTGTAAACCCCTTCCCGAATCAGGAATCCGCGGAATTTTCCATGCCCGGAATAGGGTTTACCATTCAATTTTTCGGCATATCGGAACGAGGACTTTAGAATTTTTTCTCAAAAAAACGAATTTTTGTAGATATTTTCCTGTGCCGGCGCTATTTTTGTCCCCTGATTCGCAGAAGTCTACAGGGTTTTGGCGATGCTCAGCATGGTTTCTACGGTTTCAGGGGCCACATCGGCCTGAATGATATGGGCCGGGGCCATCAGGTAGCCGCCGTTTTTCCCCAGAATTGCGGCACGGCTGCGCATCTCTTTCTCTATTTCGGCCGCGTTACCCTTGGGCAATAGCTGCTGTTGATCGATGCCTCCGAAAAAGGATATCCGGCCGCCGTATTTTGCCGCAAGTTCGGCAGGATCGGAACCGGGAACATTCGGCTGGACGGGGTTGTAGACATTGATCCCCATTTCTATAAAATCATCCAGCAGGGGGGCCACGGCGCCGTCGCTGTGCATGATGATGAGAATTTCCGGATTGATGGCCCGCAGTTTCCCGATGATCCGTTCGTGCCGGGGTCTGAACATCTCCCGCCACATATCCGGGGAAATGAGGGTTGAAACCTGGCTGCCCAGATCCTCTCCCAGCCAGATGGCGTCCACCCCGGCGCGGACCAGTTGTTCAGCGATGCCTGTGGTAAAATACTCAACCTTGTCATTTATTGTTTCAATCCATTCCTCTCCACTTGCCATATCGATCATGTATTTTTCAAGGCCTGTCAGGTGCCAGGCAAGTTCAAAGAGGGAAAGTTCGCAGTCTCCGATTATAAAGTAGTCTTTTCCAAAACGGTCTATGTCCCGTTTGGCCTTTTCCATCCGTCCCGGAGCATAGGGGTCAGGAAAGGGGAAGGCCTCCGCGTCTGCCACGGATTCTACCGTTTCCAGGGGGCACTTGACCACCTCCACATAGAGGGAGGTCGGCTTCATGTGCATACCGAATTCATTGGTGGTAATGTCGTCTTTTACGGTTTGAGGGGTAAAATCCCTGGCGGTTTGTCCCCCTACCACTACACAATCGCTGCCCAGGGCGGTTCGGATATCGTTGGCCGAAATACGGTAACTGAGATCCTCATAATACGAAATGGTGTAGTCGCTTTTCATTCCAAGTTTTTTTGCAAAATGTTCAATCAGGCTTCTGCAGAGATCAAACTGAAAGGGGGGCCGATCCGGTTTTCCCGCCCTTTTTCCGAAGGCGGATAATACTCTTTCTCTCGAATTCATAGGATTCCCTCTTGCTTAGGCTCTCGGCCCGCAGGGCCGGATGGATTTTCCTTAATTTTCCTGAAAAACGCCCGGTGCACGGGGCCCCGTCCGCATCAGGTTTGTCCGGAAACTTTGGTTTCCGGACAAATCCGCTGTCATTTTTTAATAATTGAACTGATCCACGTTGTTCTTGTCAAACACCAGCGCCGGGCCGAGGATTACTTCCTTGTTGTTGATGTTCCGGGAGCCGAGCCGTCCGGCGGTGAAAGAGCCGGAAGAACTGGTGATGGTTCCCTTGGAAAGCTGATAGCCGGCCTGGATGGAAAGGTATCCCAGATCCATGCAGTTCCAGAGAACCCCCGCATCCAGAGGATTGGCCGGATTCTTGATATACGACTTGATTGCATTGGGGGTTGCAAGACCGGTGAGAAAGATCTTGCCGGGATCCGGTTTTACCGAGGCCGCTTCGTACTGGGAACCCAGGGCAGGACAAGCCATGGATGTAAGGCCTATTGCCGCCTGAATCTGATCGGGGTTGGGTCCCATGCGTCCGATAAGGGTACCGCTCTGGGCCTGGGTGGTGGTTTCATCCGGGCCGGGGTAGTACACATCGGTGTCTTCGTTCTTTATGGAGATCCAGTTGTAGTCCGGGGTGGTCAGAAGCTGCTTGATTACCCCAAGCCAGGCCTGCTGGTTGGCATCGGTTTTTGCCGAAGACACGACGCCCAAATTGACAGGTTTACCGGGGCCGTAGCCTTTGAGTTTCAGGTTGTCCGCAGTACCCTTCATAATGCCTTCTGCGACACCTTCCGAAGCCACCTGGTTGATGAAGAGATCACGGGCATCCGCGCGGGCGTCGGCATCAAAGGTCAGTACCTTGATGCCGCGCTGCTGGGCCTTCTGGAGTGTGGGCGCAATGGCGTTGGGGTCGTTGGGCGAAACAAGAATGACATTTACCTTCTGGGCAATCCAGCCTTCCAGAATGTCCACCTGCTTCTGATTGGTTGCCTGATCCTGGGGCGGACCATCGTAGAGGAAGTCAACCACCTTTCCGGACTTGTTGAGTTCATCCACCGCTTCCTGGGCGCCTATCTTGACGGCGTCGAAGTAGTTTTCTCCCTTGAATTTCGGCATCATGGCGATCTTCAGGGTTCCCGACGAGTCTCCTCTGCCCCCGGCAAAAGCCAGAGCTGCGGAGAGTGCGAACAGTACTAATACTGCTGCCAAAATCTTTTTCATAAAAAGCCTCCTGGTCAAATTTATTTAACGGCGGTAAACTACCGCCGAAAAACATACATTATCAAATCTCCGTCGGGATCGTCCCCTTTACTTCCACAATGCGGCCCCGTGTAACCCGGCGGTTGAGTATAAAGTAGCTCACCAGGCTTATAACCAGAATTCCGCCGTGCACAATGGTCTGGGCGGCAATAGGAATATTGAGTACCGTAAGGCCGCTGTTGAGGACTGCGATGATCAATGTTGCCAGAATAGTGCCCTTCATGTCGCCGACGCCCCCCATGATACTGGTTCCCCCCAGTACGATTATGGTAACCACCTTGAGCGCCAGGCTGGAGCCGGCATCGTACTTGATGCTGGTAAACCTCCCCAGCCATATAAGCCCGGCAAAACCGCAGATAAGGCCGCTCAGGGTATAAATGATGATCTTTACCCGGCTGGTATTTACGCCGCTGAAATTGGTGGCCTGCTCGTTGAGGCCGATGGCGTAGAGCCGGCGGCCCAGGGTGGTTTTGGAAAGGACAAACCAGAATATAAAGGCCAGTATTGCGAAATAAAAAATTTGCAGGGGTATATAGGCGATTTCGGAAGTGCCAAACCACTGGCTGCCGGGGTAAGAATAAACGCTGTCCCCCTTTGAGATACTCCGGGCAAGGCCCATGTAGAGGTACATAGTAGCCAAGGTGGTAACCAGGGGGGAGATTTTTATTTTGGCAATCAGGAATCCGTTAAAAAGGCCGCAGACCGTACCGGTAAGGAGGGCTGCCGCTATACCCAGAGCGCTGCCTCCCCGGACAGCCGCTATCCCGCCAATCATGGCGGACAGTACCAGTATGGAACCCACGGAAAGATCGATCCCCCCGGTGATAATAATCAGGGTAACCGCCAGCGCCATCATTCCGATTTCCACTATATTGCGGAGCATGACCCCGACAAGATAATCGAAGGAAAGAAATACGCTGTTCATTGCCGCAATGGCCCCGAATACCAGCAGCAGAATCACTGTCAGTGCCCAGTTAAAGGTGAATTTAAATTTTTTGTTTTTCATCGGGCCTTCCCTCCGCTCTCCGCCGGATTGAGCAGCTTCCGTTTTTCAAGATGCAGGGCGCTCACTATCACGGCGAAGATGATTATCGCCCCCATGATGGCATCGGACCAGTCGGAACTGATTCCCATGTAGTTGACTGCCGGGGCAATTACCGAAAGCACCGCGGCGCCGAAAACCGTGCCCAGGATCTTGCCGCTGCCCCCGGATACGCTGGTACCTCCCAGCACCACGCAGGCGATGAAGGTCATTTCAAGGCCAGTGCCCATGGTAGTGGTAACCCGCTGGCTGGCGGTGGCGATAATTGTCCCCGAAACGCCGAAGAGGGCTCCGGCAATGACATAGGCTATAATAACCACCTGATTGACCTTGATACCCGTAAGACGTGCCGCTTCTTCATTGTTGCCCACGGCGTATATCTTTTTGGAAAAGCGGGAATACTTCATAAATATGAGGGCTATGACAGTAACAATCAGCATGATGAGAACGCTGCCGGGAATAATCCCGAAGATCTTCGCATCAAAGGCAAGCCAGGTAAAGCTGGCGGGCAGATCGTACAGGGAACCTTCCACCAACAGGGGCAGTATCCCCGAAAAAAGCTGGGCCGTGGCGAGGGTCGCCACAATGGCGGGGATGCGGAACTGGGTTATAAAGAGGGCGTTGACAAGGCTGAGGGCCATTCCCATGAGCATGGCCGCGGGAAGCAGAACCGGAAGCCCAAGGTTCAATTTACCCAGAGCCGCGATAAAAAGGCACACCACGGAGATGATATTGCCCGCCGAAACATCAATATTGGAAGTGAGGATGATCAGGTTCATGCCGATAGCGGCGATCAGCAAATAACTGAAACGGTTGAGCATGCTCATGGTATTGTTCAGGGAGAAAAAGCCAGCCGCAAAGACCCGGAGAAAGAGCAGCATTGCCAGGAGAAAAAGCCCCAGGTAGAGTTCGGCGTTCAGCCGGATTCGTTGTTTCATAAGGCCGCCTCTGCCCCGCCTTCGGAGGCCAGGGCAATATGGAGGATTTCTTCCTGGGAGAACTTGTCCCTGTCGAAACAGCCGGCGATGGTACCGTCTTTCATAACATAGATTCTGTCGCACATGCCGATAAGTTCGGGCAGTTCGCTGGAGATCATCAGAATAGTGAGCCCCGAGGCAGCCATCTGGCTGATGATCCGGTGGATCTCCGCCTTGGAGTTTACATCCACCCCGCGGGTCGGCTCGTCCAGAATCAGCAGCTTGGGATTCAGGGCCAGGGCCTTGCCAACCGACACCTTCTGCTGATTCCCCCCGGAAAGGTTCATCACCAGGAAGTCCGTATCCGGCGCTTTTATCCCGATGCTTTCCCGTATCCTTTCCGCTACCGAGTATTCCTTCTGTTTGTTGATAACTCCGAAACGGGAATTTTTATCAAGCTGAGGCATAACGATATTGTCTTTTACGCTCATGTTTACAATGACGCCGTATTTGCCCCGGTCTTCGGTCACATAGACAAGACCCTGTTCCATGGCTTCACGGTAGTTCCTGAAACGAACCGCTTTGCCGTCAAGAAAAATTTCTCCCCGTTCCGGAGGCGTAAAGCCGCTCAGGGCCATAGCCAGTTCCGTCCGGCCCGATCCCGCCAGGCCGGCAAAACCCAGAATCTCCCCCCGGCGCACATGGAAGCTGATATCGTGGAGAAGTTCCCTGTCCCCCAGTTCCCTGGCGGAGAGGAGTTCTCCGCCAATTTCTACCGCCGTCTTGGGGTAGTAGTTGTCCATGCTGCGGCCCACCATGTCGGCTACCAGCTGGTCTTTGTTGGTTTTGGCAACTTCCTTGGTGGAAATATAACGGCCGTCCCGAATCACCGTAACCCGGTCACAGAGGATGAAGATCTCCTCCAGCCGGTGGCTGATGTACACTATGCTGACTCCATTGTCCCGAAGTCCGCGGATAATTGCGAAGAGAGCGTCCACCTCTTCCTGGGTCAGGGAGGCGGTAGGTTCGTCCAGAATAAGGATTCGGGACCGGAAGGTGAGGGCCTTGGCGATTTCCACCATCTGCTTCTGAGCCATGCCGAGGTTCTTTATTTTTTCGTCCATCGGAATAGAAATATGGAGGCTGTGGAGGATGGACTCCATGCGCAGGGCCATAGCCTTATAATCCAGTACCGGCAAGGGGCCGATCTTTTTGACAATCTCCCGGCCCAGAAAGAGGTTTTCCAGCACGGTCATTTCTTCAAAAAGGCTGGTTTCCTGATAGATAATGGCGATACCCTTGGAAAAAGCATCAACCGGGTTGGCTATTTTTTCTTCTCTGTCAAACAGGGTGATAGTTCCCTGATCCGGGGAGTGAACCCCCGTAACCACCTTCATCAGGGTGGATTTTCCCGCGCCGTTTTCTCCGCAGATGGCGTGAATCTCCCCCTGCCGGAGTTCAAAATTCATGTCATTCAGGGCAACTACACCGGGAAAGGTCTTTACAATGGCGGATAATCGCAGGGCCGTATCACTCATGAAAAAAGACCTGCTCCAGCTTATAGTGGGTTCCTGTGGCGGGATCAAAATCGGTAACCATCACGTCCTTCATGTAGTCATTCCATTTATCCACCACGGGACTTCCCGCCTGTACCCGGGCAGCATAGTCAATCCCCTGTTCCGCTTCATAGTAGCCGAAGATCTCGTCCCCCACGAGCCAGATGCTGTAGTTGTGAATCCCCGCTTCGTTTAACAGACTGGTCAACTCCGGCCATATCTCATTATGACGGCGTATATATTCATCCCTGGCCCCGGGAAGCAGTCTGGCCTTCCACGTGAATCGTTCCATGATCATCCTTCCTTTGCCGTGCTATTTTTATCGTTATTTAGTTTCCCCCGCTTTTGAGACGCCGTAAATGGACAATTCTATTGCTATGATGGAAAAAACGGTTATTATAGAGGAATGGCTGATACACAGGCCGGACAAAATTCACGGAACTCCTTTTTCCACTATCTCCCCTACAGTGAGGAGGATGAAAAACTGGGCATGGTCTGTACCAGCGTGGGCAGCGTGGAGGTGGAACCCAATGTGGTCTACCCTCCATTCAAGGAGGAGCATCCTGCCCTGTTTCGAACCGTTTCGGAAGGCCGGGTGCTCAAGGAATTTCATATCATCTATGTTACCAAAGGCCAGGGCATCTTTGAAACCGAAGGCAGCAGCTTTACCGTTAATCCCGGCTCCGTACTTCTCCTGTTTCCGGGGATGAGGCACCGTTACCGTCCCCTGTTTGAGACCGGCTGGCATGAATATTGGGTGGGATTCAAAGGCCCTTTTTTTTCGATGATGATGGAAAAAGAGATTCTTACCCGGAACCGGGTCTTCTTTGAAATCGGCATTAACAACGGGATTATTTCGATCTTTAACCAGATCCTCGACGAGGTGCGAATCCAGCAGCCCCTGTACCAATTCAAGGCCTGTTCGGGAATCCTCTTTATGCTTGCAGAGATCCTTACCTGTGAGCGGCGGCGGAAACAGCCCAATCACTACCAAAACATCGTAGACAAAGCAAAGGATCTGATGGAGTCCAATCTCTACGGCGCCATCAACCTGCCTGCCATTTCTGAACAACTGGGACTGAGTACCTCCCGGCTCAACGAGATCTTTAAAACCTGTACCTCCATGACTCCCTATCAGTATTACATCCATATTAAGATCCACCGGGCGGGAAACCTCCTTGAGCAGGAAGATATTCCGGTAAAGGAAGCCGCCTACCGCATGGGCTTTGAGGATCAGTATTACTTTTCCCGAATCTTCAAAAATAAAACCGGTGTCAGCCCCTCGGAATGGAAGCGGCTGAGCAGGGCCTAGACTCTAATTCTGCGCTTTTATCAAAAGGCTTTTCCATTTCCACATCACGGGCCCCTGTTTTGCCTTCCCCGATAGCGTATCCTTGATCCGCAGAAAAATTTCTTCTCCCAGGGCCTTATGCATGAACGATCCCCAGGCTGATTTTTTGCTGTCAAACCAGTTGTTCAAATCCCGGTCTGTGAGGAGCCGCTCTTCGCTTTGCAGGGTTTCTGTAATCTTCACCGAAAATCCTGCCCCGGTAAAGGCTGCCTCTACCTGCTCCCGATCCCAGATCCGGCGGGGGACAGCGCCGTTTCCCGCATGAAACTTCGTTTCAGGAGGGGAAGCTTCGTCACCCTGTTCCCCGGTTGAGGATGCGTGTTCGGTTGGATTTTTAAGAGCAGTAAAAAAAAATTCTTCAGCTTCGGCAAGCTTTTCCGTCAATGCCGTTTCCGTATCACATTCTTCCCGTAAAATCCGGGAAATTCTGTCTCCCTGCGCAGGAGGGGATTCCAAAAGCGAAACAAGTCCCCCGGAAACAAGAAGCTTTTTTGCCGCCTCCGCAAAAGCGGAGAAGGCTTCAACAGGATTTGCAGAAGCGGGAAAATGACGCCACAGTTCACGGCCCAGAATATGGTCGAACTCCGTGCAGTCAAAGAATTTTCCCGCCTCGCCGGGAGAGGGGAGGCCGCCCTGCGGCAGGACTGCGATTTGTGGCTGTTCATCCTCATCCAGTGCAGATGCAAAGCGGAGCAGGGCTTCCCGTGCCGCGGCGGTATCCACAAGCGCGGCGCAGAGCCCTTCGGGACAACGGCGGAGACTTTCCCAGAGGAGGAGTCCGTCGTTGGCCGCGGCGATCAGGATTCGGTGATGCCGGGCCGGGCTGCATTGTTCCAGAATTGAATTCCGGTTTTTCAGGAGCAGATCGCTCCGCCCCGATTCCAGCCGCTTGAACCAGCCTTCCCGGCCTTTGGACGAGGCTGACCAGCTGAGGCTCTCTCCTGCGGCGGCATTTCCTTCATGGCCGAGGATTACCGCGGCCTGAATCTCCCGTTTCCGCAAAACCTCTTCCCGGATTTTGCCCTCATAACCCACACGGGAAGGAGAATAAAAGGTTCTGCCCTGTAATACTGTTGGAAGGTACTGCTGGGCGGCCCAGTGATCCCGGTAGGCATGAGGGTAGATGTAACCCTCTCCATGCCCGAAGCCTTCCGCATCCCGGCTGGCATCCCGGAGCTGATTTGGAACTTCGGCGTCTTCCCGGTCGACTTCCTTGAGCGCGTCGAAGAATGCCAGTGTTGTGTTGGATTTTGGGGCTGTAGCAAGATAGAGGCACGCGTGAGCCAGGGGAAAATTCCCCTCGGGAAAACCGATGCGGTCAAAGGATTCGGCGCAGGAGATAACCACCTCAAGGGCATGGGGATCGGCCAGCCCCACATCTTCGCTTGCCAGGATGATCATACGCCGGAAAATGAAGCTGGGATCCTCCCCGGCCCGCACCATCTTCGCCAGCCAGTAGAGGGCCGCATCAGGATCGCTTCCCCTGACGCTTTTGATAAAGGCGCTGATCGTATCAAAATGATAGTCCCCATCCCGGTCATAGAGCACCGCCCGGCGTTGTATGCTCTCTTCGGCAGCCTCAAAGGAGATCTTTATTTCAGTATCCTCCGGGGGAGGCCACCTGTCGGCCGAGGTTTCAATTGCCAGTTCCAGGGCGTTGAGGAGGCTCCGGGCGTCCCCGCTTGCCACCTCCACCAGGTGTTCCAGAGCCCCTTCCTCAAAAGAGACCTTCCATTTGCCGTAGCCCCGCTCCCTGT
>JAITES010000232.1 GCA_031281925.1 Treponema sp.
CGCCCCTCTTCCCAGGATATTCCACGTTCATCAAGGAGGCTTTTCAGCCTTTCGAGGGGGGAAACTCCGGGTATAGGCCCGGCCGGGGCCGCGGGACTTGTCTGGCTCCGGATAAAGTATGGAAAACATAAAAACAGCGCCATCAGGGTAAATAGACGGATCATTAATTAAAGTATAGAAAAATGAGCCCTCCCTTCATAGATATTGAAAAGTAAACGATCCGCCACTATATTGAACTGAGGAGCAGACAAGGTTTGAAAGTCAGATACCCCGCCGTCTTTGGCATGTTTTTATTCTTTTTGCTTCTCTGCGCCTGTTCACGCACGGAACCGACGATCAGCTACGGTTTTATCCAACTGGTGTATTACCAGGGTGAAACGGAGTCCGGAAGCGCGGGCCGGTTTTCCCCGCCCGAGGAGCGCTATTCTTTTTTTGTCATTCCGGATGCCGAGGACGGTATTGACGATATCGAAGAGATGTATTTTTACCATGACAAACAGGAACTCCGCTGGCATATCGACAGGGAAGACTGGATAATCCATGAATACGAAGGAACCACATGGATCGGCACCAGGGCTATTGCCATGCCGGGGAACGAAAAGCTCCCCAGGGGCCAGTTCCGGGCGGTGATAATCAACCGGGGAGGCGAAAAATCGGAACGGCTCTTTACCTTTGACGCTCCTGCCGAAAATCCCTATCCTTTTCCGTTTCTGGAAATTTCAAACGGCTCCTGGAGGATAGATTCCGCTTATCCGAAAAACCAGTTTATCTGCTATGATATCGAAGGCAACTTTATCAAGGTACAGGAACTGGAAGACCGCGACGGCTTGGTCTCGGAGTTGAACCTTCCGCAGGAAGTGAGAACCGTAGCCCTCTGGGCGGAAGACCCGGAATACTCCACCTCCGCCCTTACCGATGCGGTGCGGGTCAGATAATGCCGGCCCTGGAAATCGAATCGGGCACAAAGCAAAGTTTTATGAAGGACATCAAATCTTTTGTACTCAGATCCGGCAGAACAACAGAAGCGCAGAAACGCTCCCGGGAAAAATTATCTCCGTTTTTCTGTATTCCCTTTTCGGAAAGCCCCCCGGATTTTGACCGGGTCTTCGGCAACAGTAATCCGCTTACCGTGGAGATAGGTTTCGGCATGGGTATCGCCACCGCCCGGATCGCCGCCGCAAACCCGGAGATAAATTACCTGGGCATCGAAGTTTTCCGGGCCGGAGTAGGGAGGCTCCTCTGGGAGATCGAAAGCAGAAATTTACAAAATATAAGAATCATCGAACATGATGCGGTAGAAGTTCTGTCAAATATGATTCCGCCTTCTTCCGTCGCGGCCTTTCATATTTTTTTCCCCGATCCCTGGCCCAAGAAAAAGCATCAAAAACGGAGACTGATAAAAAGGCCCTTTACCGGTCTTCTGGCAGAAAAACTAAAGGACGGAGGCTATATATACGCGGTAAGCGACTGGGAAGACTATGCCCTGCAGGCTCTGGCGGAATTATCCGCTACCCCCGGCCTCCGCAACAAGTTTGACGGTTTTGCCCCGGCCCAAGAATGGAGGCCGCGTACCAAATTTGAAGAAAAGGGGCTTCTAAAAGGACACAGGGTAAGGGAACTATACTTCGTAAAGGATTGAAATGAGGATAAAAAAAATGACGGGAGAAGAGAAACGTATTGCCGAACTGGAAAAACTCATAAAGAAATATCAGGATTCCTATTATAATGGTGAAGAGGAAATTACAGACGCCGAATTTGACGCGCTTTGGGATGAACTAAAAAAACTTGATCCGGGCTCCTCCATCCTTAAAAAAGTGGGAGAGGACAGCGTCGACGGTTTCCCCAAGGCAAAACACATTATCCCCATGGGAAGCCAGGAAAAGGCGGCGAACCCCGGGGAATTCCGGGAATGGGTTTCCAAAACCGGGGCGCAAAAATATATCGTACAGTACAAACTTGACGGGGCAAGCCTTGAGCTTCAGTATGAAAAAGGGATATTGAGCAGGGCTGTTACCAGGGGCGACGGCTTGATTGGAGATGAGATTACAGGCAACGCAAAACGCATGAATGGCGTGCGCGAAAAGATAGCCGCAAATTTTACCGGTGGAGTACGGGGCGAAGTGGTGATGAGCCATGAGGTCTGGAAGGCAAAATACAGCGACAAGGCAAACTGCCGCAATGCGGCCAACGGCATCATGCGCCGCAAAGACGGTACAGGCTGCGAAGATCTGATGTATATCACCTACGATGCCGCCGCCGTGGACAACGACGATTTTTTCAGCGACGAAGGGGTAAAACTTGCGTGGCTGGAAAAACAGGGCTTTTCGGTAACCGAAGCAAAAGAATTCGGCGATGCCGAACAGATCATTGCCTACCGGGACAAGGTGGCCGAAAACCGCGCCGGCCTCCCCGTGGACATTGACGGCCTTGTAGTCAAAGACAAACAGACCGATCAGGCGGATCTCCGCAAGGCAAGGCCGGAAAGGCAAATCGCCTTCAAGTTTGAACTGGAAACCGCGGTAAGTGTTTTGAAGGCCGTGGAATGGAGCGAGAGCGGAGCTACCTATACCCCCATCGGGATTGTAGAACCGGTGCGGCTTGCGGGGACTACGGTTCAGCGGGCAAACCTTTATAACCCCGACATGATCCGCGGCATGGGATTGAAGATCGGCAGCAGGGTGATGGTTGTAAAGCGCGGCGAGATTATTCCCAAGATTGAAGGCCTCGCCGCGGAAGGTCCGGAGGCGAATACCGCCGAATTGACAGAGATTGCGTTTCCCCGCACATGCGGAGCCTGCGGTACGGAACTGGTAGACGGCGGTACAAGACTTTACTGCCCCAATACGGACTGCCCCAAACGCCTCCTGCACCGGCTTGAAAAATGGACAAAGGTTCTGGATATACGGGAACTCGGCGAAAAACTCATTCGCCAGCTTTTTGACAAGAACAGGGTTCGCCACATACCGGATCTCTACACCCTTGAAGCGGAAGAACTCTCCGAATTTGAACGTATGGGTGAACTTTCCGCGGCAAAGGTACTGCGCCATATCCGCAGCCCCCGCGAGCTTTCCCTTGCCTCTTTTATTGCGGGTTTTGATTTTGAAGGGGTAGGGGAGCTGATCATGGAAAAGGCGGCTTCTTACGGTTTCGATACCCTCGATAAACTCCGCTCCGCACAAACGGCGGATCTTGCGGCGGTCTACGGCCTGGGGGAAATTACCGCGCAGACCATTGTTGACGGCCTAAAGGAATGTGCCGCTGAAATTGACGGGGTTCTTGCAGTGGGGATCATCAGCATTGCTCCTCCTCCCTCTCCGGAAAACCAGCCCCTAAAGGGAAAGAGTTTCTGTTTTACCGGAGAGCTTAAAAGCATGAAGCGCAGCCAGGCCGAGGAGATGATAAAATCCCTGGGGGGCAGCGCAAAGTCTTCCGTGGTAAAGGATCTGTCCTACCTTGTTACCAATGATCCTGAATCGGGGAGCGGTAAAAACAAAAAAGCCGCCGAATTGGGGGTGAAAATAATAAACGAAGAGCAGCTGCTTGAACTTCTGAAGCTGCAAGGAGACAAAAAATGAGTATAATACCAAAGCCTGCGGAAATTATGGAAAAAGAAACGGTTTTTGACATCAAAAAACTGTCAAAGGCCTCGGGGGATCCCTCTTTCAAAAACGAAATGGAAGTTTTTAACATCCAGTGCGGAGAATTCATTTACAGCGGCCCGGAAACCCTTGTCTGCGAAAAAGATTCCGCCCTTAAGGACGAATCCTATGAATTAAGCATTGACCCCGGCAGAATATGTGTCGCGGCCGCAGGCGGGGCAGGGATCTACTACGGCCTTCAAACGCTCAGGCAGCTTTTGCTCTCCTGTGATAAAGAGATACCCTGCTGCAAAATCAAGGATTATCCACGCTTTTCCTGGAGAGGCTACATGCTGGACTGCTCGCGGCATTTTTTTACTGTCCCTTTCATCAAAAAAATGATAGACGCACTTTCACTGCACCGGATCAACAAATTCCACTGGCACCTCTGCGACGATCAGGGCTGGCGTTTCCCCGTCAAGGGCTGGCCCGCTCTCATTGAGAAGGGTTCCAGACGGGAAACGCTCAATGTTCCCGGCAGGGAATACGGCGGTTTTTATACCGCAGAGGAGATTCGGGATATTGTTTCCTTTGCCGCGGCAAGACATGTGGAAATCATCCCCGAAGTTGACCTTCCTGGACACACCAGCGCTGTTCTTGCCTCCTATCCCGATTTGGGCTGCAGCGGCGGGCCCTACCGTGTGGAAGACCGCTACGGTATCTTTGAAGACGTGCTCTGCGCGGGGAACGACAGAATCTTTGATTTTTTCGCGGCCGTCTTTGACACCCTTGCCGGACTGTTCCCCTCGGACTGGGTTCATATCGGCGGGGACGAAGTTCTCTACAAGCGCTGGTCTGCCTGCCCAAAATGCCAAAAGAGACTTGAAGAACAGAAACTCTCCGAAGCCCGGGAACTCCAGAGCTGGATAACGCACAGGCTTGTTCAGATGCTGGCCGAGCGGGGCAAGACCGCCATCGGCTGGGATGAAATTCTTGAGGATTCAAAACAATTCCCCCTGCCGGAAAACGCGGTAATCATGAGCTGGCGCGGAAAAGAAGGGGGCCTCGAAGCCTGCCGCCGGGGCCGGAAGGTGATCATGAGCCCCAACACGGAAGGCTGTTACATTGACTACAAACACAGCGAGGATCCCGAAGAACCGGGGAACATCGGAATTTCCCCGCTTTCCTCAATCTACAACATGGATCCCCTTTGCCCCGAAATGAAGGAGAGTGAAGCGGCCCTGGTAATGGGAGGTCAGGCCAACCTCTGGACAGAATTGATACCGAACGGAAGGCTCGCCGAATACATGAGCTTCCCCCGTATCTGCGCCCTTGCCGAAGGCCTCTGGACACCAAAGGACAAAAAGAACTACGAGGACTTTAGTTCCCGGCTTGCACTTCACCGTCTGCGGCTTGACAGGCTCGACCTTCTCCAGTACCGGAGGGACTGAAGCGGGATATTATCGAATTACCCAAAATCCCGCTGCGATGGGGGAAAGGTCAAACGGTGTTTGACTTTTCCCGAATCGATCATAGAACTGTGTCAACCAATACAGAGCCTGCCACTACCCTTGATGCGGCTCTCTTACGGCATCAACCGGAAACTCTACCGCATAACAAAAATGTAGCTTACTCTCTATATTCCTACGGTAATGTAGGAATTCAATAAAAATAATAACCACGGAGTCGAAAAAGTCGAAGAAGTAAAGAGAGAAGAGGGTTTTTTTTATAAAAAACTTATTCAACTTATTCTTTTGCAGTGAATTTTTGAGTATTCCTGTGATTCGTGGTCAAATTTCGTCAAATCTTAGTAACTTGGCACTGTTCTTGCTGATAAAAACATGTACAACTCAAAGGAGGACGGAAATAGGATAAGTACTTGACATATTATTTTATCCTGAATAAACTGACATTATAA
This sequence comes from Treponema sp., assembly GCA_031281925.1. Taxonomy (GTDB): domain Bacteria; phylum Spirochaetota; class Spirochaetia; order Treponematales; family Breznakiellaceae; genus JAIRNJ01. The sequence goes on from JAITES010000232.1 coordinate 5,497, forward strand.
CCTACTAAATACATAAAATTAGTAGGTTAATTGAATGGTTTCCCGGATTTTCCGGGGAAAAATTTGCTTAAAAGGAGATTTTTATGACAAGGAAGGTACTTATTCAGGCGCTGCTTCTGGCGGTTCTGACAATGCCGGGCATCGTGTCTGCCGGCGGCCGAAAGGATGCGGGCGCCGCACAGGGCGCGTATCAGGAGAACCTGCGTATTGCGGTATCCGCCGCGCCCGAAACGCTGGACATCGCTTTTTCCTCATCCGCCGTCGCCCAGCAGATGACCAAGGGGGCCGTGTACGAAAACCTCGTATACATCAAGAGCGACTTTTCCATCGGGCTTGAGCTGGCCGAAAGTTTTACGGTCAACGCCGATTCTTCGGTGTACACCTACAAGCTGCGCAGGGGCGTCAAGTTTCACAACGGGCAGGAACTGAAGGCCGATGATGTGGTCGCCTCCCTCAATCGCTGGCTCGAACTCTA